>JBGTCP010000521.1:0-8928 GCA_041748815.1 Chthoniobacterales bacterium | reverse complement strand
TGGGTTGCCGGGGTAGTCTGTGGCGATGCGCCAGAGATTGCCGAGCCCGAAGGAGAAGGGACTCGCTCCGGGCAATGGTGCGTAATGGAGGTCGTAGAAGTGATCGTTCAGGAATTCGAGGAACTCGTCGTCATCCTCTCCACCGAACATTTTGAGTAGCCCGGCACGTGTCTCCGGGATATCCACCCGGCGTCGAGCCTCGTCGTTGCGCAAGCCCTCTGAGGCGGCTTCGGTGTAACTGCAGAGATACGTATCCGCTGGCACGGTGGCGCTGTCGGCGTGAAAGGAGAATACATCCACAGGGAAAGGACCTCCGCTGAGATCGCGGGGAGCGCGATAAATGCAATCGAGGTTGGGCTCGAGGTCGCAGGGACGAAGGAGTTGCTGGTCTTCGAGAAGATGATCCCGTGCGACTTTGCCTGCGTCGCTCAACGAAAGATTCTCAAGGCGGGAATCCTCCACCGAGACTATTTCATCCCCGCCGCCGAGACGCTCGACGATTTCACTGAAATCACCTGCAAGGTCGCGCTGCCAGCAGAGTGCGTTGATTCCGCTTTCCATCGGTGTGGTGGTGAGCTCCTGGAAACTGGTGACAACTTTGATGCGGGGATAATCGAGAGGAAGATGAATGGTGGACATGGGTGTTCAGATGGAGCACGCCAATGGTAAATCAATCCGGCAAACTGGCGACAGAAATGCAGTCGCGAGAGGATTTTTGGTCCCCTTTGCTGGAATGCAGCTTGAATAATTTTGCCAAAAAGCAGTAACTGTCTGGCGGAGGAATTCCTAATTTGAAAAACCTGCGTCGCGTCTTGTTTGGTGAAATTCACTGGTCTCCACCGGACTGGTGCCGGTGGATTGGCACGCATCGAAAGGGAGCTCTTCTGACGATCCTTCTCCTTGCCGTGGTCTGCGTTTCCACCTGGCATTACCTCGATTATGTGTCGAAGCGTCCCAAGCCCGATCAGATCGCAGTGACAGTGCAGGACATCGGGCTGACGCCGGTCGCTTCCAGTGAAGAGAAACCGGCACCGCCTCCATTGCGGATTGAGTTTGGTGCATCCGCCGCACCTCTGGACGCATTGAACAAACCAGTGATATCGGGCATCAAGCTCTCACCGCCGTCGAAGGGGGAGTGGAAATGGGACGGGGATAGTGCCCTGGTCTTTCAGCCTGAGAATGATTGGCCTGCGGGGCAGAAAGTCCGCATTGATTTGCAGCCAGAGCTGGTCCGGACGGATGTGCTGCTGGATCACTACTCCTTGGAGACAATCACTCCAGAGTTTTCGGTGAAAATCCGTGAGTTCGTATTTTATCAGGACCCGACCGATCCAGCCATCCGCCAGGTTGTGGCCACGGTGGAGTGCACACATCCGCCACTCCCCGGTGATCTGGAATCCAAGGCGGTATTGGATGTACTGGGAAATTCCGGGGTATTCCCCGCGGGTCAGCCCCGCTTTTCCGTAACCTATGGCAAACATGACAGGGAGGCTTATATCCGGAGCGCTCCGCTGACCCTTCCGCCAAGTGCAGATTTTGCTCAGCTCATGCTTCCAAAAGGACTGCGCGCGGCCACAGGCAACTCCAAAGCGTCAGAGGAACAGGTGGCTAAGGTCAAACTGCCGGACCGGTTCAGTTTTTTCCGGATCAATTCCATCACTGGAAACATCGCCCGGAAAGATGATGGTGAGCCGGAGCAGGTGCTTATCATTGAGACCACCGCAGCAATCGATCCTGAGATTGTGGCCGGGGCGTTGGAGGTGTTTCTGTTGCCGCCCAACCGCCCGGACGGAAAAGCGTGGGAGGGACCGCGCGAGATCACTCCCGCAGTGCTTGAGAACTCGACGGCGGTTCCAGTGACGCTCATTCCGCAGGACCGTCCGGTGTCGACCAGTATTTCATTTCAACTAAAACTGGAGCGCAGTGGAAGATTGTATGCCCGCCTGAAAAGCGGCATCGAAGCCCTTGGCGGATATCCGCTGGCAAACGGATATGACACCATTTTGCCAGTGCCTGTTCCGGGGCAGGAGCTGGGTTTTCAAAGCGAAGGCGGACTGCTGGCGCTGGGCGGGGAACGTAAATTATCTGTCAAATCCCGTGGTCTTCCCGGCATCCACTACGAGATCGCACGCGTGCAGGCAGACCAGATCAATCATCTTATCAGTCAGACCCGCGGCGACTTTCAGGATGCCCGGTTTATCAGCGGCTACTTTGACGAGGAAAATATCTCCCGCATCGCGGAGGAGAAACAAGTGATCGCTGTACGTAGCCGGTTTGAGGCGAATTACTCCGTTTTTGATTTTGCGCCTCACCTTGAAACTCCTGCGGACGGGGGTGCTGAGCGCGGGCTTTTTTTTGTGAGCGCGCGCGGATGGAATCCGGCTCAAAGGAAATTTGAAGGCCCGCAGACAGCATCGCGGTTTGTGCTGGTAACTGATCTCGGGCTGCTTGCCAAATTCGACTCCGCAGGCGGCTGTGAGATCTTCGTGGTCTCTCTGCAAAATGGCACGCCCGCCGCCGGCGTGCAGGTCGATCTGCTCGGGAAAAACGGGGTACCGCTTGTCAGTGCTTTGACAACCGAAGAGGGCCGGGTCTCCTTCCCGGGCCTCACCAGCGCGAGCCGGGAAAAGGAGCCCGTGGCGTTTGTTGCAAAACTAGGCGATGATATTTCTTTCCTTCCGTACAATCGCAGCGATCGGGAACTGAACTATTCACGGTTCGACATCGGTGGTGTGTCCAATATCAGTCCAGAGACACTGGATGCTTTTGCGTTTTCAGAGCGCGGAATTTATCGTCCGGGCGATACGGTGCATTTGGCCTGGGCCGTGAAACAGCGGAACTGGGAAGGCAATCTCGAAGGACTGCCCATCGAAGTTCAGGTGACCGACTCCCGTGGAAAGGCGGCAGAAGTCACGCGCCGTGCGCTGACCCGAGATGCATTTTCAACGCTGGATTTCACCACGCAATATGAGTCCCCGGCGGGACGTTATCTCTTCGATGTGTTTCTCGTAAAAAATGGATATCGCGACATCCGTCTGGGCGGAACGACGTTTACAGTCAGGGAATTTCAACCGGACCGGATGAAGCTGGAAGTGGCGCTCAGCAAAACTTCGCCGGGCGGATGGATTACGCCGGATGAGGTGAAGGCGCATCTCACGCTACGCAATCTGTATGGAACCCCGGCAACAAACCGGCGCATCATCGGCACGCTCAATCTATCGCCGACCGGATTCAGGTTTGATGCATTCCGTGACTACCAATTTTACGACCGTCTGCTGGATCAGGACGGGACCCCGGAGGGAACGAGCATCGAACTGCCGTCGACCATGACGGATGAGGATGGCAATGCCACGGTGGACTTCGGATTGGAGAACCATGCCGGAGCCACTTGGCAAATGGATTACTTTCCCGAGGCATTCGAGGGGAATAGCGGGCGTGGCGTGACGGGGCACCTGAGTGCTCTGGTTTCCCCATTGCCATGGCTGATCGGCCACAAGCCGGACGGAGACTTAAATTTCATCCAGGCCGGCAGCCTGCGCACCATCGGGTTCATAGCGGTCAATCCCGGGATGGAAACCATTGCCCTTGAGAAACTGGAGGGGCGGGTGATCGAGCAACGGCATGTGTCGATGCTGGTGAAACACCCCAACGGCAATTACGGCTATGAATCCATCGTGCAGGAAAAAGAAATCCACCGCGAATCCTTCGCTCTCCCTGTGGACGGATTTACCTGGACCATCCCGTCGGAGAGCGCCGGGAACTTTATTTTCGAGATCTGGAATGAGGAAGGAATGCGGGTCTCGCGGGTTGGCTATCGTGTGGTGGGGACCGGGGAACTGGCGCGTTCGCTCGACCGCAATGCGGAACTCGAAATCCAACTCGACAAGTCCTCCTACGACGCGGGCGACACGATCCACGTTAGCATCCGCGCTCCCTACACCGGAAGCGGATTGATCACCATCGAGAATAACCGGGTGGTCGCGCACCGATGGTTCCGCACGGAGACGGAGAGCAGCGTGCAGAGCATCACGCTGCCTGAGGAATTCGAGGGCACGGGATATGTCTCGGTGGCCTTCGTGCGTGGCTTGGATTCGCGTGAAATCTTTATGTCTCCACTGAGTTACGGAGTTGTCCCGTTCAAGGCAAATTTCGAGAAGCGCCGCGTGGCGGTTTCTCTGGGCATCCCGCAGGAAGTAAAACCCGGCGAAGCTCTTGAAATCCTCTATCAAACAGACAGGCCAAGCAAGATCGTGCTGTTTGCCGTGGACAAAGGCATCCTGCAGGTCACCGACTATCAAACACCAGATCCGCTGAATTGGTTCTTTCGCAAAACACGCCTCGAAACACGAACCACGCAAATTGTGGACATGCTGATCCCGGAATTTTCGATCCTCCGCGAACTCTCTGCCCCGGGCGGGGATGGCGAGGAGAAGCTGAATCCGTTTCGACGCGTCACGGAAAAGCCGGTGGTGTGGTGGTCTGGTATTGTGGATGCCGATCCCAGCGAGCGCGCATTGACTTATGATGTTCCCGACTACTTCAGCGGGACCCTGCAAGTGATGGCCGTGGCAATCGCCGGAGATGCTGTAGGTTCTGCGGAGGAACACACACTTGTGCGCGGTCCCTTTATCATCAGTCCGGGCATGCCGACAGCAGTCGCCCCTGGAGATGAATTCGATGTCGGGGTGACCGTTGCCAATAATTCCGCAGGGTCGGGAGACGGTGCGGTGGTGAAACTGGACATTGAACCCTCGCAGCATCTTGAAATCGTCGGTGCGGATTCTGTGGAATTGGCCATTCCAGAAAACAAGGAGGTCAGCACTACCGTCCGGGTGCGGGTGAAGGAGGAACTGGGGTCCGGCAGCCTGAAATTTGTCGCCTCACTTGACAATGACAGCAGCCATCTTACGTCGACGGTGAGTGTTCGACCAGCGATGCCGTTCATGGTGGAGATGAAAAGTGCCAATTTTAAAAAGAACACGCAGGACGTTGCTTTACTCGGAGGATGGCACGCGCAGTATTATCAGGGCACCGCTTCCGTATCTGCCGTTCCCCTGGGGTTGGCGCGCGGATTGGATTTTTATCTCAAGAACTTTCCTCATGGCTGCACCGAGCAACTGGTTAGCGGCGGATTCTCGCGATTGATGCTGGCTGGAGAAGCGGATTTTGGACAGCCCGGAGAGCTGGTGCAGGAGCAGATGGAGAAGGTTTATTCCATGCTGCGCAGGCGCCAGAGCGGGAATGGTTCTTTTGGCTATTGGTCGGCAACGACAGGATCAGGCATTGATTTTATCAGCGTGTATGCCATGCACTTTTTGATCGAGGCAAAGTCCGCCGGATTCCGTCCGCCTCACGATTTGATTCAGCAGGGGCTGAAACATTTGCGCGAACTTGCGGGCAGCGATCCTGCAAATCTCGATGAGGCGCGTACTATGGCGTATGCAATCTACCTGCTCACCCGCGAAGCCACGGTCACCACCAATTTTCTGTTGAACCTCGAGGACACATTGAACCGCCGCTGGTCGAAGCGGTGGAACACCGATCTTGCTTCCACCTATCTCGCTGCGTCCTGGAGTCTGCTTCAAAAAGAGGAGAACGCCAACAAACTCGTCGGAGGCTACCAACTGGGGTCGGTGACGGAGGCGGATTCCAATGACTTCCATGATGGATTCGCCGCTGACTCACGGTATCTCGCATTGCTTGCAGCGCATTTTCCCCAGCGGCTTGCGGAGGTGAAACCGGATGACTTCCTCACCTATTTGGAGCCGATCGGCGAAGGTCACTACACCACGCTTTCCGCTGCTTATGCCGTGCTTGCGCTGAAAAAATACGCACAACTCGTGGCTGTTGATGCTCCGTCTCTGTTCATCAAATTCGGAGACACCGATTTGCCGCTGGAAGGAGAACAAGTGCGTAGAACTGATATCCCATTGGGAACACAACAGCTGGCATTTTCATTTGAAGGCAAACCGGGGCCGCTCGGAATCTTCGCTCAATCCATGGAGGGCGGCTTCCAGATCGATCCTCCTGAGTCCGCGGTCCATCAGGGGATGGAAGTCTGGCGGGAACTCGTGGATGAGGCGGGGGCCACCGCGACTAGCATCGACCTCGGCAAAGCTGTGACTGTGCGCATCGTCGCACGGTCCTCACAGAAACCCACAATCACCAATGTGGCAATCATTGATCTGGTGCCAGGTGGATTTGAAGTGGTGCCAGATTCCATTCAGGCGGGAATGTCCTCAATGCCCGGTGTGGATTTCGTGGAGGTCCGTGAGGATCGCGTGGTATTTTTCGTCTCGTTGACCTCGTCAGTCCGGGAATGGACCTATCAATTGCGTCCGGTAAGCACCGGCACTTTTGTGGTGCCACCCTCTTTCGCTGAGTCCATGTATGACCGCAGACTGAAATCGCACGGCGCTGCGGGGCGGATCGAAGTCGTGCATCCGTGAAATCATGAGCCATCAGCATCAACCGCGAGTACGGAAAACCTGGTGGCTTTCCGGCCTCCACAGGCTCACCCGCCTGACCGGGTTGCTTCTTCTCTGCAGCGGCATCGTGTGGGTTCTCCTGCCGAGGCCGCCGCTGTTGGAAGACATGAGTTTTTCCCGAGAGGTTTTCGACAGGAACGGACATCGTCTGGCAGTGACACTCAGCGCGGATGATAAATACCGGATCTTCACGCCTTTGGCCGAGATATCTCCGGCACTGATCGAGGCAACACTCCGGCAGGAAGACCGCTATTTCGCGCTGCACGCCGGGGTAAATCCAGTTGCTCTTCTCCGCTCTGTCCTGCGTTATGCGGGCACCGGCAAGTCGCGGTATGGAGCGTCGACCATTACGATGCAACTGGCACGCCTGCGGTATGGATTGCGCACCCGGACTGTGAGCGGAAAGCTCAACCAGATCCTCTATGCTCTGAAATTGGAACGTCATTATTCCAAGGATGCAATTCTGGAGGCTTATCTCAACCTTGCGCCGTATGGGGGAAACCTGGAGGGTGTCGGAGCCGCCAGCCTGGCGATATTTCGCAAATCACCCTCCAGCCTCACGACCTACGAAGCCATAGCATTGAGTGTGATTCCGCAGAGTCCAGCCAGGCGCGGATCGCGACGGGGAGGCATCAATCCCGCGCTGCAGGAGGCCATGGCTCGCGTCGGCGGAAGCGGTGCTGGGGAGTTTCAAGTCTTCCTCAGGGGCAATCCAGAAATCATCGCGCCGCATTTTGTGCGGCTGAGCCTCAGAGAAAATGAGGAGTGGCAGGTTCGAACGACACTGGATTCCGAACTGCAAAAACTTGTGGAGGACCGCGTGAGTAGTTGGGTTGCTAGCCAACGTCAGTCCGGTTTGGAAAACGCCTCGGTGTTGTTATTGGACTGGAAAACGCAGGAGGTACTCGCCCATGTCGGCTCGGCTGATTTTTACAGTGAAACGATCCATGGACAGGTGGATGGCACCCGTGCACGGCGTTCGCCCGGCTCGACGCTCAAACCGTTTGTCTATGCGCTGGCCATGCAGCAGGGGTTGGTGCATCCGGACTCCATTCTGTTGGATGCTCCCCGTTCCTTTTCAGGATATAATCCCGAGAACAACGACCGTGAGTTTGCAGGTCCTTTGAAAACTTCCCAGGCGCTTGCCCGCAGCCGGAATGTTCCCGCAGTGGAATTGACCCGCCGGCTTGGGGCATCTGCGCTGCATGAATTTTTGCAGGAGTGCGGTGTGAATCTGCCCAAACCCGCCTCGCACTACGGTCTCAGCCTGACGCTTGGCGGTGGGGAAGTGCGGCTGCATGATCTTGCACGATTGTACGCCATGCTCGCCAATCAAGGCAGGATGGAACACCGGCAAACGCTCACACCTGAAGCCGCGTTTCTTACCCTGGAAATGCTGGGAACAGTTCCGTCGCCACCCGGCCATGCGGTGAAATTTCCCGTGCACTGGAAAACCGGCACTTCGCATGGGTTCCATGATGCATGGTCTGTGGGAGTGGCCGGACCCTATGTGCTGGCGGTCTGGGCTGGGGATTTTAAAGGACGCGGCAACCCCGCGTTGACCGGGCGCACAGCTGCGGCCCCGCTCTTTTTCCAGATTCTCGAATCCCTGGATGGCCGGGGCAAAATGCCACGCGTGGCGCAGTTGCCGCCAGCGGGTTCGAACCTTCGAAAGGTCGCTCTCTGTCACGAATCCGGCCACATTCCCGGTGCATTCTGCCCGCATCAACAGACGGGCTGGTTCATCCCGGGAGTGTCAACCATTGCCGGTTGCGCGGTCCATCAGGAAGTGCTCATCGACACGGAGAGCGGTCTGCGTGTAGTGGACACAGAGGAATCGCGACAGGTCCGTCGCGAGGTGTTCGAATTCTGGCCGGCAGATATTCAGAGGCTATTTGCGCAAGCCGGAGTGCCACGGCGTCAGGCTCCGCCGCTTGCTCCCGGGCAGTTAATGCGGAGTGGCCATCGCGAGGCATTGACGATTCTTTCGCCAAGGGGGGGGGCGGTTTATACCCGCCAAGAACGCGACGTCACACCTCGTGAAGTTACATTGCGCATCGTTTCTGATGCCAACCCAAGAAAGCTGTTTTGGTTCTCGGGCGACAAGTTTCTTGGCACCTGCAATTCGGATGAGTATCTGCAATGGGTTCCGCCCGCCGGTGCGCACACGGTCACAGTTATCGATCAGGACGGTCGCCAGGCTGTGGCGGAAATCACCGTCGAAGTGCTTGGTAACGGATAATCGTAGCTAGAGCCTCAGCTAATCAGCAAAAGCCGGGGAGGTTGGCCTGGCAGTGTTGTGGGGGCGCGGTGGATGCAAGGCGGCACTGGGTTGCCGGGGTAGTCTGTGGCGATGCGCCAGAGATTGCCGAGCCCGAAGGAGAAGGGACTCGCTCCGGGCAATGGTGCGTAATGGAGGTCGTAGAAGTGATCGTTCAGG
>JBGTCP010000520.1:0-4802 GCA_041748815.1 Chthoniobacterales bacterium | reverse complement strand
GAGGGTAGTTGCGAATACCATGGGGATGGCGGCTTCGGCGTCCGGGGATTGAAAACCCAGATCGTAAATGTGAAAGCCGAGATGCATGAACTTGCGGTCAAGGTGAACAAACGGGAAGCTGCCATCAATGGGAAGCGTTGGTGCAAGTTTCACAACCCCCACCAGCATGAGCGGAGCCACTTCGCCTGCTCCGCGCGCCATGGCCAGGATCAGCCCTGTCAAGATACCCGATGAAGAGGCGGGCAGGACTATGCGCTGGATGGTTTGCCATTTGGAGGCACCGCATGCGAGCGAGGCTTCGCGCACGCCGCGCGGGACAGCAGCGAGCCCTTCTTCGGTGGACACGATCACAACGGGCACGGTCATGAGGGCCAGAGTGAGCGAGGCCCAGAAAATGCCGCCGGTTCCAAATGTGGGAGTGGGCAGGGCAGCTTCGTAAAACAGATTATCAATGGTGCCGCCTACCATATAAACGAAGAACCCGAGACCGAACACGCCGAACACGATGGAGGGCACGCCGGCCAGGTTGTTTACCGCGATGCGCACCGCCCTCACAAAGATACCCTGCGACGCGTATTCACGAAGATAGATTGCCGCGATCACACCAAACGGAGTCACTGCCATGCTCATGAGAAGGGTCATGACAAATGTGCCGAAGATTGCCGGAAAAATACCGCCTTCGGTATTGGCTTCCCGTGGTTCGGTGCTGACGAATACCCACATGTTGTGGAAGAACAATCCGACCTTTCCAGCGAATCCCAGTTGGTTCGGAAAATAGTAATGAAGGATATCGCCAAAGAAGACCGAGCGGTCTTCGCCTGTAAAGAGCCGGACCTGCAGGCTGTCCGTTTCCTGCATGGCGCGGAGTTCTCTGGCGCGGGCTGCTTTGACCTCAAAGTCTTTCTGGAAAACCGCCCTCCTTGCTTCGAGTTTTTCCATCGCTTCAGGAGTTAACTTATCGGCCATTTCGAGACGGCGTTGCTCGAGTTGGATCTCACGAAGTTGGGTATTGATGTTGCCAATCTCGTTGCGTTCCAGATGCAGAATTTCCGCCCGGCGCTCATTCGCGGTCTCAACCAGGCCATGGAGCTGTTCTTCAAAGTCGGGATCCTCCGCGCCTATCACGGTGCCATTTGCGAGAGTGAGTGATACGGGGACGCCGATGGTGTCTCCGTATCGCGAACGCTCGATCATGATGGCGTTTTCGGGTTCGCTGACTTCGGCGATATCGATGGCGTCGATGTATTTGAAGCTGAATCCGTAAACGTCGCGGTTGGCAACGAAGAGCTGCCATTCCATGGGATATTCGGCTTGGACCTCCAAGGCTTTTGCTTCTTCCACGGCGGCCTCGCCAGCCGCAGACTCATCGATGAGAACACGCGGGATGTATTTTTTCTGCTGGCGATTGATTTCACCGCCAAGAGCGGGCTTTCCCATGATGCCGGTTTGCACGCCCTCTTTGAGAGTGATCTCGACCACCTCTTTTGGCCAGAAAGTGACGATGCCGCGCGTGAAGATCAGCCCCAGCAGGAAAATAATCATGATCATGCCGATCGCCAGACCCATGCCGGTGAACCAGACCATGGGTTCGCCCGCGGGTTTGTGATCCATGCCCGCCATGCCGTTTCTTGGTGAGTTGGAAGTCTTCATCTAGATCGTTTTGTATTTTTCGCGGAGATGCTGGCGCAGGACTTCTGCCACGGTGTTCACGAGGAATGTCATCATAAAGAGCACCATCGCGCCCAGGAACAAGGTGCGATAAAGAGTGCCACCGTGAGGTGCTTCCGGCAGCTCGACCGCGATGTTTGCTGCCAAAGTGCGCATGCCGGAAAAAATATTGAAGTCCATGATGGGTGTATTGCCCGTGGCCATGACCACGATCATGGTTTCACCGACTGCGCGGCCTAGGCCGATCATGACAGCGGAAAAAATGCCAGCGGATGCCGTTGGCAGCACAATGCGCATCGCGGTCTGCCAGCGACTGGCCCCCAGTGCCAGCGAGCCGGAACGTAGCGCATTGGGAACATTTGAGAGCGCGTCCTCGGAGACTGTGAAGATGATCGGTATGACTGCGAAGCCCATCATAAATCCAACGACCAGCGAGTTGCGCTGATTAAAAGGCGTGCCAGTGACTTCGGGCCACCAGCGACGGAAGTCTGCAATTTTTAATCCACTCGGTTCTGTGACGACGAAAGCCCAGCTCTCGAGCCACGGCCCCATGATCCATCCCATCCAACCCACGAGCAACAAGACCGGCATGAAGACCAACCATTCGTTGCCGGGTTGGATCAGCAAGCGGAAACGTTTAGGCGTGTTGGACCATCCCCATCCCATCAGGAAAGCGAGGGTGGGAACCATGATGATGATCAGGATGAGTGAAGGAACTTTTGTGTCCAGAAGCGGAGCCAGCCAGAGTGCAGCAAGAAATCCCAGCACCACGGACGGAAGCGATGCCATGATTTCCATCGTGGGTTTCACAAACCGTTTGGTGTTAGGTTGCAGAAACTGACTCGTATAAATCGCGGCAAGCAGTGCAATGGGCACCGCAAATAACATCGCGTAAAGCGTTCCTTTCAGCGTGCCGATAATGAGCGGGATCTGTGAAAGCTTGGGCTCGAAGTCCACTGAGCCACCAGTGGATTGCCATTCGAACTTGGGTTCAGACGAGCCCTCATACCAGATCTTGCCGAATAACGACTGGAAATTCGTCGCAGGGTGCGGGTCATACAATCGCAGAGTGTGGAGCTTCGATTCGGTATCCAGGAAAATGATGCGGTCATTTTTGCCGCTCAGGATTGCCAGCTCGATTTCGTAGGGCAGCTCCGCCTCCCAGCGGATGTCTTGAGTCGTGGAATATCTGAGCGAAGCAAAATTCCCCGATCCCAGCAGGAAGCCTTTATTGCGCAGGCTCATGCTGAAGAAATCGGCGCTCGTCGGAAGGGGTGGAAATTCTTTGATTTTGCCGAACAACCGGTCCCTTCCGTTTTCGGGAATATACAGGCTGAACACGTAGTTGACGCCATCGGAATTGGTGAAAACCACCGACACATCCCCAAGAAGGAAATCCATGGAAGCGACGTCCGTATTATCCAACCCGCCGAATGGACGGATCGTTTGCCGGTGGGTGAAATTTTCTCCCTGCCGGTGGAGGTAATGCACATTGCCATCCGTGGTGGCCAGCAGGATGACTTCCGCTTTGCGGTCCACCAGAATGCTTTGTGGATCACCCTGCACCAGATCGGTGAGGTTGAATTGATTGCCGATCTCGATTGCAGATGAGCCGATGAGGGGTCGTTTCTGGGTGAGCGTGGCCGCATGCAACTCCGTGCGTCCATCGATTTCCATTACAGCAACTGCCAGCTTCAAGGCACCCGAGTCGCCGTACGCAATGTCCACCATGCGCGCACCCTCAGGCCCTAATTTATAAAGCGGTCCTGCCTCTGCGTTTTGGACGACCTGCTGGTTTTCACCGAACTGCATTTTGTAGTTGATATTGACGAGCGAAAATTCACCCAGCTCGGTGCCATAGATGAGGAGCTGATTCTCCGGGCGGTAGGCCACTGCGGCGATGGCTGTGCCTTCAGGGAATCCGAAATCCACTGCCTGTGGCGGGCGATCGCCCTCGATGTCAAAAAATGTGAGTCCGCCATCGGGGCCGACCACAAATGGAAGCGCCGACCATTCATCGATGCCCAGAATTTTGTAGTCTCCGGGAGCAATCGGGAAGCTTTCGAGTTCCTCGACTTTGGCGCTCCCAAAGAGCGGCCAGATTTGTGAAAAGATGAAAACAAAAATGCCGAAGACGGCGGCGATGACCATGACTCCGCCAAGGCGGATTGCGTAAGTCATGATTTTGTCCACTGCCAGTGTCGCCTTGGAAGCGCGAAAGCGTTCCGGGACGAGGTCGTCTGAGTGTGACGGTGGCTGTGGCGTCTGAATGGTGGACATTTGTATCAGTTGCTGGGTGATATCAGGCCGTTCAGGGATTTCCAAGCAATCCTGGCCGTGTTTTGCTCAAGATGAGACGGGGATGTGAGTGTCAGCTCAGCATCCCCGCCGGTATCTTGCTCAAAAAGCAGCTCTTTAAATAGTGAAAATCAGAGTTTTTCGACTTCCTCTGTCGTGGTCACAGCGGGGAGCGGGAAGTATCCGTCGCGGACGACCACTTCCTGGCCTGGCTTGGAGAGGATGAATTTCAAGAACTCCTTCGTCAGGAGATCGGGCTCTTTGTTCGGGTCTTTGTTGACGTAAACGTAGAGGAAGCGGGCCAGCGGGAAATTGCCATTCATGCAATTTTCCGGAGTGGGCTCAAACAGGGTGTCGGCGGATTCGCCGAGGGGGAGCGCACGCACTTCTGAAGTGCGGTAGCCGATACCGGAGTAGCCGACACCAGCGAGGTCGGAACCGATGCCCTGCACGACGGCGGATGAGCCGGGTTGCTCTTTGACCTCAGCGCGGAAATCGCCACCGCCGAGAGCCACGTCTTTAAAGAAACCGTAAGTGCCCGAAGCGCTGTTGCGTCCGTAAAGCGAGATCGCTTTGTTTTCCCACTCGTTGGTCAGGCCGACCTGGCCCCACGAGTTGATTGCTTCGCCGCCCTGGCGCAGCGTGCTGGAGAACATGCTGTCCACCTGCTGCATCGTGAGTCCTTTGATCGGGTTGTCCTTATTGACGTAGACTGCAAGCGCGTCGATGGCGACCTTGATTTCCGTGGGCTTGTATCCGTATTTTTTTTCAAATTCATCAATTTCCGATGCTTTCATCGCACGGCTCATGGGTCCGACCTGCGCTGTGCCTTCGAT
>JBGTCP010000519.1:0-4594 GCA_041748815.1 Chthoniobacterales bacterium | reverse complement strand
GCGGCACCGCGTCGCACCGGAGGGATGCGCGGAGAAATCGTCTGAGCGTTAAAAAATGCAGGGGCACTACGCGACGAAACATCGGCAGGGTATCCGCTGTCAAGAGCAACGCTGGAAGAAATCATTAACATACCCAGTAAGACGAGTTTCAACCCGAAACGGATGGCATCCATATTTTGCCGCGCGCAACTCCTGATCGTCTCCGGGTTATATCAGACAGAACGTTCTCATTCACAACTCAATCAATAACCCAATATACTACTATGAACAAACTACTCACCACACTACTTGGCGCAGGCCTCCTTGCCACTGCGGGATCGACCTTCGCCCAGCCTGTTGAAACCGAAACTCAACCTGCCAATGCACCCACGGAACAGGCAGGAAATAAGGAACCCCGTGCTCCCCGTGGGCCCGGAGCAGAAGAGCTCCGCGAGCGCCTCAAAAACATGACCCCTGAGGAGCGGGAAGCCATGCGCGCCCAGCGCCAGGAGCGGCGAGCCAAAATGCTCGAACGCTTCGATGCGGACAAAGACGGGAAACTCTCAGCCGAAGAGCGCGAAACCATGCGCGAAACACTCAAAGAAGAAGGCGTCGAGCTGCCTCCACGCGCACCTGGCGGACCACGCCCTCCAGGTGGACCAAAGCCCAAGGACGAGGAAGCCAGCGCTGATTAAGGCCGGCCGCTATTCACAGAAAATCGCACACCGGCTGGGCGCAACACCGCGCCCAGCCGTTTTTTTTGCGCACAGCAAAGCAATATCAAAAGGATTCGCGTTTTACATGTGAGCTAGAACGGGTATGTTCGCCGCAATTGTGAAGTTCCATTCCATCTTTCTCCTCATTCTCACTGCTCCGGCCCTGTTCGCTGAACCTGCCAATGTTGATCAGGCCCGTAGCGCCCAAAAAAGTCTGGTCCGGGTATCGAGCACCACTCAAAGCCCCGATTACTCCATCCCGTGGAATCCAGGCAGCACCAGCGGTGGACGAGGTGCCGGGTTTGTGATCGACGGCAACCGCATCATGACCAATGCCCATGTGGTGAGCGATGCAAGGTTCATTGCGGTGGACCGAGAGGGCGACCCGAAGCAATACACTGCCCGTGTGGAACACGTCGCGCATGATTGCGACCTTGCGGTGCTCAGACTCGAGGACGAATCGTTTTTTGAAGGAATGGAAGCACTCGAATTTGGTGGAATTCCCGAGCTGGAATCCACTGTCTCCGCTTACGGTTATCCCATCGGCGGAGATCGCATGTCCGTCACCCAGGGCGTTGTATCGCGCATCGATTTTCAGCCCTATTCGCACTCCGGGATCGATTCCCATCTTACCATTCAAATCGATGCTGCAATCAACCCGGGCAATAGCGGCGGCCCGGTCATGCAGGATGGCAAAGTGGTGGGGGTGGCCTTTCAAGGCTTTCGCGGTGATGTGGCGCAGAATACCGGGTACATGATCCCCGTGCCGGTCGTTGAACGCTTTCTCACGGATATTAAATCGGGCGAGTATAATCGATACGTCGAACTTGCGATCTCCACTTTTAATCTCACCAATCCTGCGATGCGCACAGCTCTTGGCCTGGAGAATGATGACCTTGGGATTATGGTGGGATCGGTTTACTCCGGCGGTAGTAGCGACGGCGTGCTGGAAAGCGGAGATGTGCTGATGGCCATTGATGGATTGCCGATTTTCAGCGACGGATTTGTCGTCCTCGATGGGCAGAGAATCGAAATGCCCGAGGTGGTGGAGCGCAAATTCGTTGGCGATAAAGTCACCTTTGACATCTTGCGCGACGGCGAGCGGAAGCAAGTCTCTGCCGAGCTTCAGAATGGCTGGATGTTTGCCAGCCAAGCCAACGCCTACGATGAAAAACCACGGTACGTCATCTTCGGCGGGCTCGTCTTTCAACCCGTCAGCAGCAATTTTCTCGCAGCCAACCGCGTGAACGACCTGCGCCTGCAATACCTTTTCCAGCAATTTGTCACGGAGGAAGTCTATGTCGAACATCCCGAACTCATCGTCCTGAGCAACATCCTGGCCGATCCAGTGAATTCCTTTCTCACCGAATTCCAACACGCCATCGTGGACGAGGTGAACGATCAAAAAATCCGCACACTCGAGGATCTCGCTGCTGCGTTTGAAAAAGACACCGAGTATCACGTCATCCGCACGCTCGGCGATACACGCCCGCTTGTCCTGGCGACACGGGATGTGGAAGCAGCACGGGAACGCATCCTTTCCCGATACTCGATCCCATCCGAGTCCAATTTGACGAAATAATTCCCCATGAAATTCCACGCTTTTTTTACCGTTGTCTCTCTCCTGCTCACCCCGCTGGCAGCGATCTCTGCCGAAACGGAGGCCGTATTTGACGCCACGGATTCCATCGTGCGGGTGAACGTGAGCACGCAGGCCTACGATTTCCTCCGGCCCTGGAATAAGCAGGCGCCACAAACCCGCCGCGCCATCGGAGCCGTTTTGGAGCGCGGGCGCGTCCTTGTCTCCGCAGAGCTGGTCGCCAACCATACTTACGTCGAGCTGGAACACCCGACCACTACCGCCCGCACCCCGGCGAAAGTCCTCATTGCCGACTATTCCGCAAACCTTGCACTCGTCGCTCCCGACGATCCGGACTTCCTGAAGTCCTTCACCCCTCTGAGCCTTGCTGAAGGTGTGAAAGTGGGCGACCGCCTGACAGTCTGGCAGCTCGAGCCCAATGGCACCTTGCTGACCACCGATGCGCTCATGACTTCGGTCCAGATCTCACCGTATCCCATGGGTGATATCGCGCTGTTGATGTATTCGCTCACCAGTGCGCTTCAGGGCCGCGATGGCAGCTTCACAATTCCGCTCATCAAAGACAGCACGCTTGCGGGCATTGTGATCCGCCATGACACGCGCACTCAAAACATGAACGCCATCCCCGTTGATGTCATCCGCACGTTTTTGGAAAATTTCGATGCAGGAAATTACTCGGGATTTCCCCGCGTGGGCATCACGTTTAGTTCCACCCGTGATCCTCAATTCCGCCGCTTCGTTGGACTCGATCCTGATAACGGCGGAGTCTACGTCGCCGATGTCATCAAAAACGGTGCAGGTTACAAGGCCGGCATTCAGAAAGGCGATGTGATTCTTTCCATCGATGGGAGCACGATTGATCAGGACGGGAATTACACCGATCCCCAATACGGCAAACTTTCACTCGCCAATCTCTCATCCATGCGTGGCAAAGTCGGGGAGGCACTCGACTTCACCCTGCTCCGCGAAGGCGAAAAACTCACCCTTCCCGTCACTCTTCAAGACATGCCGCTGTCCTCCTATGTAAGCCCGCCTTACCTCATCGATGAGGCTCCGCGCTTCATTGTCACAGGCGGACTCGTCTTTCAGGAACTCTCCCGTCAATACCTGCGGGAGTGGGGCGGATCCTGGGAAGAAAGCGCCAGTCGCAAGCTCGTTTATTATGATCGGTTTCAGAATTCGCTCTTCCCTGACATGGACCGCAAAATCGTTTTCCTAAGCGGCGTCCTGCCCACGCCGTCGAGCATCGGGCTTGGCGATCTGGGTGGACTTGTCGTCACCGAGGTCAACGGCGAACAAATCCGGAAGCTCGAAGATCTTCGCGCAGCACTGGATAAAGACGGCATTGAGTTTCACGAGATCCGTTTTGAGGACGATCCAAAGATCATTTTCCTCAGCGCTGAAGAAGCAGAAGCTACGAATCGCTCGATGACGACAGTTTACGGACTCCCCGCGTTACAGAATCTCTAACAAGAGGGGGGGTATCAGTCCTGATCTGCGGGCGATTTAAAGAATCGGCGTCCTTCGAGAGGTTCCGCAGAGGGATCGGTGGCGACTACCGGTTCCGGGACGGGCTCGCCAGCGAGTTGGCGGGCGTATGCCTCTTTTGCAGCAGCTTTTTCAGCTTTGGAGAGGTGGTGTGTCGCAAAGTACTTAGTCTCTTGAGCGCTATGGCGTTCACAACCAATGCCCGAAATCAGAGCTGCCACACAGACACAGATGCCAAAAATTCTCATAGTGCGTTCACACCTAAACGACCCCGCCCGCCTCTGCAACCCAAAAGGTCAGGCCGAACACATCAATACATCTGCGGAAGAGCGGTATTCACACCTTCGCCGCCGCCGATCTGAATCGCACGACGGGTGTCCGCCCACTCACCGAGGATTTCCGCTTCGGCAACGAACAAGTCGTCGATCACTGCGTTAGCAGTGGCGATAGAATTCACTATCGGATCCATTGCAAGTGCGCGGGTGAGCAACGCCTTGTCGCGACGCACGATGGCCTCCACGGTGAGCTCGTGGATATCCAGGATTTGCATCTGCTGCCCGCGCAGCCCCAACGGAAAATCCCCCACCGGCAACGGATGCGCTCCATTGGTTCCCACCAGACATTCCATTTCCAAAAACGCATCGGCGGGCAAATTTCCGACCGGTGATCCGCCTGTTGTGCAGTCTGCATTCGAGCGGTTGTTGAAATGCGTCTGCCGGGAATCAGTGATGATCGAGTGGATGATATCGGTCGCCACATCCGATCGATGCTTCTCATGAAACGCGGTGATGCTCTGGATCCCATCGACATA
>JBGTCP010000518.1:0-6812 GCA_041748815.1 Chthoniobacterales bacterium | reverse complement strand
TGGGTTGCCTGGAGAGGGGGGCTGGAGTCGATTCCGTTGAGTTTGGAAAAGATCCTCGTGTTTTTTGGCGGGCTTACAAATATTCTCGTCACGTACGGAACGCTGATCGGACTTGAACCGGGGATCTCATTCCTCTTGGTCTTGCTGGGGCTTAAACTGCTGGAGTCGCGACGTCCGAGGGATTTTCAAGTATTAGTGCTTTTGGGATATTTCATTGCACTGACGCTGGTGTTTTTTTCACCGGGGGTGGGCATGGTGCTGGCTGGCATGTTGTTGGTGGTGGGGACCACGGCGGCGCTCATCCAATCGCTGGTCGGCAACGAACCTATGCCGCGCAGCGCTTGGGGCGAGGCGTTGAAGCTGCTGGTCCAAGGTCTGCCGTTGGTAGCGATTTTGTTTATTTTATTTCCCCGGGGCGATGGTTTGCCTTTTGAGATGAGAGCACAAAACGCGCAAAGCGGATTTGGTGACACGTTGGAGCCTGGCAGTATATCATCAATCGCGCTCTCCGATGCTCCTGCTTTCCGGGCTGTTTTTCCAGACGGGGATATGCCTGGCCGTGACGAACTCTACTGGCGTGGCTTGGTGCTCATGGATGGCGCGGGCTTGAACTGGCACTACATTGAGCGCTATGAAATCGCGCCCCCGCGTGTGGTGGCTACGGAGGTCCGCCAGCAGATCACTCTGCTCCCGCATCAGAATCGATGGCTGTTTGCGCTGGACCGTCCTTCGGCTCCCACGGATGTCGCCGCGTTGATGAGTGGCGATTACCTTATCACCCGGAGCCCCGTCACCCGGCGCATGCGCTATGACGTTGTCTCGCAGTTAAATCCTGTGCCCCGCGAGTTGTCGCGGCATGATCGGCTGAATTCGCTGCGCTTGCGGGGGGGGAACTTCAGCTCTCAACGATTGGACACTCTGGTGAAGCAATTGGTGGAGGGGGCAGAGGACCATGCGACAATCGTGGAAAGGACGTTGCGGTTCTTCGGCGATGGGGGATTCCGGTATTCATTACAGCCCGGGGCCTACCGCTCCAACAACTTGGACGCGTTTCTTTTTCAGCGGAAAATCGGCTTCTGTGAGCATTACGCGGGCGCCTTTGCCACGATCCTGAGAATGGCCGGGGTGCCGACGCGGATTGTGCTGGGCTACCAAGGTGGAAGTTTAAATCCCCGCGGCAATTATATCCTGGTGCGCCAGGCCGATGCCCATGCGTGGTGTGAAGTCTGGCTGGAAGGGATCGGCTGGCAACGTGTGGACCCAACGGCAGTGCTTGCCCCGTCGCGCATCACATTCGGACTCGAGGAAGCACTTGCCGACAGCGTTGAGGCGGGTGTGATCGATCGCGCCGCAACGCTACTGGGAATGAGTGATGTGCTTCTGGAGATGACATTATTCTGGGATAATGTGGAATTTCAATGGGACCAATATGTGCTCAATTTTGGCACTATGACTCAGTGGGATTTGTTCAACTTTGCGGGCTTCTCTGCGCCCTCGCACGTCGGATTGCTGCTGTGGCTGGTGGCCGGGGCCGTGATCTTTGTTCTGATTGCCGGTTCCTGCATCGCATTCGCCAACCGCTCACATCCGGATCCGGTGGTGGGTGTGTATCAGGATTTTTGTAAAAAAGCCGCGACCATCGGGTGTGTGCGTGCGCCTACTCAAGGTCCTCGGGATTTTGGGGACTCGGTTATAAATATCCTCCCTCAGGACAGGCCAGCCATCGAGGCGTTCATTGCTGCGTATCTGGCAGAGCGGTATGGCCAGGGCGCTTCGTCAGCCGATTTGAAACGTTTGCGTTATCTCGAGCGCACCTGGCGTCCATCCAGCTCGGCAAGGACATGACAAGTGGGTTGAAATTGTTAGTCGGCAGGGTTAATTCCACCCGTCGCATATCCGCAGCCCTGAAATAAGGCCCGAAGCCGGGATGATCGGGATTCTTGTTATCAAAGAATGTCACGCATAGGCTTGACGCGGTCTGGGCTTCTGCCTAAATTCCTCCTTTCCGACCATTATAACTTGGATCGAGTGGGTTTCAAACACCCACTCTTTTTTGTCACTGGAACTATTCCTGTAAATACATTATGAACGCAGAACTAAACGCCGCACTGGACTACTGGGAGCGCGAGAAAGGGATTCCCCGCGAGACCTTGCTCGAGGCTGTGGAGAATGCGCTCCTCAGCGCCTCGAAAAAAGCGGTCGGTCCTGCCAAAGATTTGCGTATCGAAATCGACTCCAAAACCGGGGATATCCGTGCGATGGCGAAGCTCCGCGTCGTCGAGCGTGTCTTTAACACATCGGAGGAAATTTTGCTCGAACGCGCTGAGAAACTGCAGCCTGACATCGAAGTGGGCGATGAGGTGGAAGTGGAAGTCACGCCTAAAAACTTCGGGCGTATCGCCGCCCAAACCGCCCGCCAAGCCATGATGCAACGCATCCGCCAGGCCGAAAAGGAACTCATTTACGACGAATTTAAAGACCGCGCCGGCGAAATCGTCAGTGGCACCGTCCGCCGTTTTGATCGCTCGGATGTGATCGTGGATCTCGGCAAATTTGAAGGGATCATGCCCCAGCGCGAACGCGTGAATACGGAGGATTACAACGTCGGTGACCGGGTGCGCGCCTACGTAGTCGCAGTGGAGAACGGACAACGCGGCCCCGAGATCATCCTCTCCCGCAGCCATCCCAACTTTGTCCGCCGCCTTTTTGAGCTTGAGGTGAGTGAAATCGCTGACCGCACCGTCGAGATTCGCGCGATTGCCCGCGAAGCCGGTTACCGCACCAAAGTCGCTGTTGGATCGAAGGACGACAAGGTCGATCCCGTCGGCGCCTGCGTCGGTATGCGCGGCTCACGGGTGAAAAATATCGTGCGCGAGCTGAATAATGAAAAGGTCGACATCATCCGCTGGAGCGAAAATATCAGCGATCTCGTCGAAGAAGCACTCAAGCCCGCACGCATCAGTAATATTGCCCTGGAGCAGACTTCGAAAACGGCCACCATCACGGTGCCTGAGGATCAACTCTCATTGGCCATCGGGAAACGCGGTCAAAACGCCCGTCTCACCGCGAAGCTCACCGGATGGGAAATCAACATCCAAAAAGACGAGTCCGCCAAGGAGATCTTCGACGCCCGCATCGTCCAGGCCGCCAATGCGCTGGTCAAGGAGCTTTCCATCGATCAGGCCACTGCGGAAGCGTTGGTGCGGGCTGGTATGGAAAGCGTCGAAGTCATTGTCCTGGCAGAGCCACAGGACATTGTGGACGCCACCGGCATTGACATTGAGGCCGCGACAGCGATTTTTGAATCTGCACAAAAATCTCAAAGCGCAAAATAATCCAGCCGGACTTGCACCGTCCCGCTGCCGCTTGAAAACTTAGATAAACATTTTTTAGATGCCCACCAAAGCCAAAGACACCACTCAGCCAGCCGCCGCAAAGCCGACGGCATCCAAACCCCTGCCCAGAATCGGACGCAAGAAGGCGGCCGAACCCGCACAGGTGGTCGAGGAGGAAGAGGTGGCGTCGAAGGCAGTGAAAGCACCGCCCAAGAAAACGGTCTCCCTCATCGATGACTCCGCAGATGATGTGGACATGCCCGAGATTAAGTCCAAGGCAAAAGTTGCGCCGAAGATCTCTCGTATCAAAGCAAAAGGCGACAAGGAGCCCGAGCCGGCCATCCCCGAGCCCGCTGCTCCTGAGCCCGCTGCTCCTGAGCCCGAAGACGCGCCAGTTTCATCGGACTCCGAGGAAGAAGATCTGGAGCCGGGTGTGGTGCATATCAAGCCACCGATCATTGTCAAAGAACTCGCGGTAAAGATGAACCTCAAGCCGTTCCAGCTCATCGCGGACCTCATGGAGCTGGAGATCTTTGCGGCGTTGAATCATACCATCGACGCGGATATTGCGGCGAAACTTTGCGAAAAACACGGGCTGATTTTTGAGAAAGAAGCCCGCAAGAAAGGCGAGGGAGTGCATGCGCCTGAGCCGGTAGTCGAGCCACCACCAGAGCCGGTGCTTCCAGTGGGCGAAGAGGCGGAGCACCGTGCGCCCATCGTGACCTTCATGGGCCATGTTGACCATGGTAAAACTTCCCTGCTCGACGCGATCCGCAAAACGCGTGTCGCGGCGCGCGAGGCCGGCGGTATTACGCAGCACATCGGTGCTTACAGCGTGGAGCGCGAGGGCAAGCTCATCACATTCCTCGACACGCCGGGCCATGAGGCGTTTACTCAGATGCGTGCCCGTGGCGCAAATGTCACCGACATCGCTGTGATTGTCGTTGCAGCGGATGACGGGCTCATGCCGCAGACTTTAGAGGCACTTTCACACGCCAAAGCTGCGAACGTGAAGATCATGATCGCCATCAACAAGATCGATCTTCCGGGAGCTAATCCCGACCGCGTCAAACAACAGCTGCAGGAAAAAGGATTCACCACTGAAGACTGGGGCGGCGATGTCGCAGCAGTCGAAGTCTCCGCCATCAAAGGCACCGGCATGGATGACATGCTGGAGCTCATTCTTCTCGAAGCCGAGCTGATGGAGCTGCGTGCGATGAGCGATACGGATGCACGTGGTGTGGTGATCGAGGCGCAACTCGAGTCCGGACGCGGACCGACCGCCACCGTGATTGTCCAGACCGGCACGCTGCGGGTGGGTGATTCATTCCTGTGCGGAAATTTCTGGGGCCGAGTCAAATCCCTCATCAACGACCAGGGCAAGCCCATCAAAGATGCCGGCCCCGCAATGCCGGTCAAGATTTTGGGATTCACCGGACTTCCTAATGCCGGTGATGAATTTGTCGTGATGCCCTCCGAAAAAGATGCACGCATCCTCAGCGAGGAACGCATCGCGGATGATCGCCGCAACACGCTGGCCCGGCCACAGCGCGCCACGCTCGAATCGCTCATGCACAATTTCGGCAAGGAGCAGGCGAAAAAGCTTCAGGTCATTCTCAAGACGGACGTTCAAGGGTCTCTCGAAGCGATCATTGCTTCCATTGACCAGATTGAGACCAAGAAGGTGGACGTGGAAATTATTCATGCCGCTGCGGGTCCGATCACAGAGTCCGACGTCCTGCTTGCCAGCGCCTCGAATGCCATCATTATCGGCTTCAACACAAAGGTCGAAGGCGGCGCTGTCAAAGCGGCGAAGCGCGAGGATGTGCAGGTGAAGCTTTACAGTATCATCTACGAATTGCTCGACCAGATGAAAGAAGCCATGGCTGGTCTGCTGGATCCTGAGACGCGCGAGAACATCATTGGTCACGCCGAGATCAAACAACTCTTCGAGGTGTCCAAAGGCGTTGTGGCAGGCTGTGTCGTCATCGATGGACGCATTGCCCGCACAGCCCGAGCACGTGTGCTGCGCGGCAAACAACCGGTGTACGACGGCGGACTCGCCACGCTTCGCCGCTTTCAGGACGACGTCAAAGAGGTGCGTGCCGGTGTGGAATGCGGCATCAAGCTCGGCGACTTCAACGGCTACCAGATCCGCGACATTATCGAGTGTTACACACTGGAGAAAGTCGCACAGGTGTTGTAGGGTATCACCCCGGCGTCCAGCGGGCGGAGGAATCGTCCCACCGTTGGATGCGCCGAAGCTGGGGGAAAATCAGGAGTTGAGCTATGAAAAATCGTCTTGTTCGAGTTGAAGAGATCATGAAACGTGAATTGGGTCAGATTCTCGAACGCGATCTATCATTTCGCGAAAGTCTCGTGACCGTCCAGCACGTGGACATGACCCCCGATCTGCGCAACTGCCACGTGTTCATTAGCGTTTACGGCGCAGCAGACAACGGACGCAGTGTGATCGCAAAGCTGGAGAAAGATCGCGTGTCGATTCAGAAAGCGATCTCGAAGCGGGTCATTTTGAAATTCACACCGCGGTTGCATTTCAAATTTGATCATTCGATCGAGCGTGGTGACCGCATCGTGCAACTTCTGAGCGAACTCGACGTGCCCACTGACGATGATGTTCCCGCTCCTGCGCCGGACCAGCCCGAGAAGGATGGATCTTAACAAGGTGCCTTTACGTAGACGCGACACTCCTGTCGCATTCGGGCTGCTGCCCATACAGGGCAGGGTCTTTTTCGTTTGTGGACCCACGGTGAGTCCGACTGAGACCGGACTGACCCTGGGCTATAGGATTTAGCCCATTCCGGGCATATGTTAGTACCGGTCGGCCCGGCCATGGCCGCGATTTTCGATTTCCAGTGCTTAAAACTCTTGATGCGATTTCGATGCGGCATACGGTGGGTCGCGATGGTCTTACCTGAACCGGGCTCGTGGAAATGCTGGATCCTGGCAAGCCGCCCGAAGACGCTCTTCGCCGCGGTCGCGCCGGTGATGCTCGGGACTGCGCTGGCAGCCTATGAGGGCTCGGCGCTCTGGCTCGCTGCGCTGGCCGCCCTCACAGGTGCTGTGTTCATCCAGATCGGCACGAATTTCGCCAACGACTACTGGGATGGAACCAAAGGCACGGATACCCTCGAACGGCTTGGTCCGGTGCGCGTGACTTCGTCCGGTCTCCTGGCGCCTCGATCAGTTTTGCTCGGAACTGTGGCAGCCTTTGCACTTGCGTGTGTGGCAGGTCTGGTGCTGATCGTGATTGCCGGATGGCCGGTGATTGTCATCGGGGTGGTTTCCATTTTGTGCGGGCTGGCTTACACCGCAGGACCGCTGCCGCTGGCTTATGTGGGATTGGGCGATGCGTTTTCCTTTGTGTTCTTTGGATTGGTTGCGACTGCGGGAACCTATTTTGTGCAAACGGGGGAGTTTTCGTGGTGGGCGGTGTTGCTGGGGTGCATGCCGGGA
>JBGTCP010000517.1:0-2017 GCA_041748815.1 Chthoniobacterales bacterium | reverse complement strand
GATGGGCTATGGGACTGGCGCGATCATGGCAGTGCCCGCTCACGATGAGAGGGATTTTGAATTTGCACAGAAATTTGAGTTGCCGGTGATTGATGTGGTGCAGCCTCCGACGCCCGTGGATGGCTGCTTCGCGGGTGCAGGGGTGAATGTGAATTCAGGGTTTTTGGATGGGTTGACCACAGCGGATGCCAAGGCGCGGATGCTTGCATTTTTGTTGGAGAATCAATGTGGACGGGGCGCGGTGAACTACAAATTGCGGGACTGGTTGTTCTCGCGTCAGCGCTACTGGGGCGAACCATTTCCCATCGTTTGGGAAGACGGCATGCATCGCGCGGTGGCAGAGAATGAATTGCCGGTCTGTCCTCCCGAGATGGAGGATTTTAAGCCGACGGGCACTGCGGAGCCACCGCTTTCCCGCGCCACGGAATGGGTGCAATATTCGGAAACCGCGCGGCGGGAAACGAACACAATGCCGCAGTGGGCGGGATCATGCTGGTACTTTTTGCGTTACTGCGATCCTCACAATGCGGATCGTTTTGTCTCCGAGGCTGCGGAGAAATACTGGATGGATGGCGGCATCGATCTTTATGTGGGCGGTGCTGAGCATGCGACATTACATTTGTTGTATGCGCGATTCTGGCAGAAAGTTCTGCGCGATTTGGGCCATGTTTCGACGGCCGAACCTTGCCGTAAGCTAGTGAATCAAGGACTGATCCTTGGCGAGGACGGGCAGAAAATGTCCAAGAGCCGGGGCAATGTGGTGAACCCCGATCTCGTGATCGCCGAGTATGGTGCGGATGCATTCCGCCTGTATGAAATGTTCATGGGACCGCTCGAGCAGGTGAAGCCATGGAGCATGTCCGGCGTGGAGGGCGTGGCGCGTTTCCTCGCGCGAGTGTGGCGGTTGGTGATGGAGGAAAATCAGGCCGGCGAGTGGGTGTTGTCCAGCAAGGTTGCTGACATGGAACCGACGCGAGGCCAGTTGCGCATCCAGCACGCGACGGTGGCCAAAGTTACTCAGGACATCGATACCCTTTCGTTCAATACTGCGATCTCGCAGATGATGGTCTGCACCAATGAATTGACCTCCGCAGAGCAGCGCCCGGTCAGCGTGCTGAGAGCATTGTTGCAAGTGCTCGATCCATTTGCCCCGCACCTGAGCGAGGAACTTTGGAACGCGCTCGGGCAGAAGTTCGGCGGGTTCGAAGGATGTATCACCGACGAGCCATGGCCGCAGTTTGATCCTGAATTGTTGATCGATGATGAAATTGAAATCGCTCTCCAACTCAATGGAAAGCTACGTGATAAAATCCGCATCTCCAAAGATCTCCCCGCAGCGGACATCGAAGCAGCAGCAATGGGCAACGAAAAAATGGTGGCGGGAATCGATGGCAAAACGGTGCGCAAAGTCATCGTCGTGCCTGGCAAGCTTGTGAATGTCGTGGTCTCCTGAGCATCTGCCATCCCCCGGCCATGCGCGTATTAAATCACCCGGCATTTCATTTAGTAGGGTTGCTGTGTTTTCTCGGAGCGATTGCTTTTGTGATCGCACAGTTCGACCTCCTGGACTCGGCGGAGGACTTCCAGCGCCAGGTGGAATCGATGGGCGCATGGAGCGCGATTGTGTATCCGCTCATTTACGCGGCGTGCAATATTCTTCTGCTTCCTGGAGGGTTGCTGGGTGTTGGCGCGGGGTTTTTCTTCGGGTTGTGGTGGGGATTTCTGATTATTTTATGCGGGAATCTACTGGCAGCTGCGGTGGCGTTTTTATTGGCAAGAACAGTTGCCCGCCGCTGGATTGAAAAAATGGCCTCGCGGCGCCCGAAGCTTGCGGCGCTGGATAAGGCGATCACGCGGCAAGGCGCAAAAATCGTGATACTCAGCCAGTTGCATCCGCTTTTTCCCACCAGTCTGCTGAATTATTTTTACGGAGTGACGAGGGTTCCCTTTCGTAAATGCATGCTATGGGTGGCGATCGGCCAGGCGCCTGGGCTTTTTTTGTATAGTTACCTGGGGA
>JBGTCP010000516.1:0-4465 GCA_041748815.1 Chthoniobacterales bacterium | reverse complement strand
ATCCACACTGCCCTCGCACAAAATCGAGCCCTGATGCAGCACACTGACTTTCGTCGCGATCTGCCGCACAAAGACCATGTCGTGCTCGATGACGATAATGCTGTGAGTTCCCGCAAGCTGGAGCAAAAGTTCGCCGGTCTTCGCAGTTTCCTCGTCTGTCATGCCGGCAGCAGGTTCATCAACGAGTAAAAGCACAGGATTTTGCGCAAGCAACATCCCGATCTCCAGCCATTGCTTCTGGCCATGCGCCAGCGCTCCCGCCTTGGTGTGCGCTTTATCGTGCAGTCCTATTGTTTCCAGCACTTCCTGAATGCGATCACGTTGAGCAGATGAAGCTCGAAAAAAGAGCGCGCTGAAAACTCCGCGCGGGCCTTCGAGTCCGAGGAGGATATTTTCCCACACCGTGTGATCCGCATAAATGCTGGGTGTTTGAAATTTACGCCCGATCCCAAGGCGGTAAATCTCATACTCCCGCATGCCGGTGAGTGGTTTGCCTTCGGCACCAAATGTGATGGTGCCGACATCCGGTTTGGTGCGGCCGGTAATGAGGTCAAGGAATGTGCTTTTCCCAGCGCCATTCGGACCGATAATGGTGCGCAACTCCCCTTTGTCCATGTAGAAGTTCAGATCATTGATGGCCTTGAATCCATCGAAGCTCTTCGTCACTCCCTCGGCTGTGAGTATAAATTCGTGGTTCACGACTTCTCGGGAGTTTCATCGCCAGTGAGCTCGGCTTCGGGCTTCTTTTGTGAGCGCATTCCGACCACGCGATTCCAGATTGCGCGCAACTGATCCGGCAGGCCGACGATGCCTTTCGGCATAAAGATCACCACGAAGATGAACATGCCGCCAAGAATGAAGAGCCAGAGATCCGGATATGCGCGCGTGGCCCAGCTCTTGAGCGCATTGACTCCGGTCGCGCCGATGATGGGTCCCATAAGCGTGGCACGTCCGCCCACCGCAACCCAGACCACCACTTCAAGAGATTTATCAGGAGCCATTTCACTCGGGTTGATGATGCCCACTTGAGGGACGTACAAAGCACCTGCCAGACCCGCGATCATTGCGGACAAAACGAAGATGAAGAGCTTGTAATTGGCGGTCGCGTAGCCGGAAAACAGAACCCGGTTTTCGCTGTCGCGAATAGCCCTCTGCACCATACCGAACTTTGTCCGAGTGAGCCAAAACTTCAGAAAAAATGTGCCGACGACCAGTAGCCCGCTCAGGATGTAGAGCACGCGCTGCGTCGCAGCCGTGCGCAGATCAAATCCCAGCACAGTGCGGAAGTCTGTCAGTCCGTTGTTTCCGCCGAAGGTGAAATCGTTACGGAAAAACATCAGACAGGCGGCATAGGTCAGTGCTTGTGTCAGGATGGAAAAATACACTCCCTTGATGCGGGAACGGAATGCGAGGAATCCGAAAACCAGCGCCACCACACCTGGCACCCACATGACCGCCGCAGCAGAAAACCAGAAGTTGTGAAATGGCACCCAGTGAGCAGGCAAGGCCGGATAACCCAGAAATACCATGAAGTCCGGCAGCTCACTTTTATACTGTCCCTGCGTGCCGATCTTCAAGATGAGGTGCATTCCGAATGCGTAAGCACCAAGTGCAAAAAATAAACAGTGGCCAAGACTCAAAAGCCCAGTGTATCCCCAGACGAGATTCAGGCTCATGGCGAGCACTGCGTAACACAGATACTTGCCGTAAAGATTGATCGTAAAATCTGTTACATGGAACGCAGAGTCGGCAGGCACAAAAGCATTCAACGAAGGTAGCAAAATGAGCACCACAAACGCGGCGATGCCGAGCAGCACGCTGGTCCAATGTTTGTATTGTAGAGCTGCCGCAAACTTATTCATCCTTCGAGGCTCCTGCTCTTTGAGGGGAATAGTCCGCCGGGTTTCCATTGCAGGAAGAGAATAATGGCAACAAGCACGGTTATTTTACCCATCACAGGGCCAAGAATCGGCTGCAGCGTTTGATCCACAATTCCGATGCTCATGGCCGAGACGACGGTGCCCACAATGTTCCCAACACCGCCTACCACCACAGTCATAAAGCAATCCACAATGTAGCTTTGTCCGAGACTCGGCCCCACATTTCCGATTTGCGAAAGGAACGCCCCCGCGAGTCCCGCAAGGCCGCTACCGAGCCCGAAGGTGAGCATGTTCACCCGCTCAGTGCGCACGCCCATGCAGGCTGCCATTTCGCGGTTCTGCATCACCGCACGAATGAGAAGCCCCAGCGGCGTTCTTGTAAGCAAGAGCCAGACAGCCAGCACGATCACCACCGCAAACCCGATCACAAATAAGCGGTTCCAACCCAGCGAAACATCATGCACCATGAACGTGCCACTCAGCCAGGATGGCGAATACACTTGCACGTTATTGGAGCCGAAAATCATTCGGAACAATTGCTGCAGCACCAGCGAGACGCCCCACGTCGCCATCAGCGATTCCAAAGGACGCGTGTAAAGGAACCGGATGACACTCCGCTCCAACCCGATTCCCACAAGTGCTGCGGTCAGGAAGCTGAGCGGAATCGCAACCACGAAATACATCTCAAATGCAGTCCCGCTCAACCCAATGCCGGGGATATTCAAGTTCATCCCGAATGCAGTCAGATAAAGCCCACTCCCGAAAATGTTGTGCACCATGTAGGTCGTGTAAGCACCCACCACCATCATTTCGCCATGGGCCATGTTGATCACGCCCATGAGACCGAAGGTGATCGCAAGCCCCAAAGCGACGACCAGTAAGATGGAACCCAGGCTGATCCCGCGAAAAATAGTGCCCAGAAAATCCACCGTCTGGACATAGGATTCTACCGAGCGCACAGCAGAGGCGCCCGCCCTGGCAATCTGCGGATTTTCATCCGCTGCCTGACGTTTCAACAAATCCAATGCGATCATCGAGTTCTGATCTGCAAGTTCCTCGATGGCCGCGATCCGGATATCTGTGTCCACATTTGCAAGTTGAATGATAGCGATTCCCTGACGGATACTGCGCTGAACTGATGAGTTTTGCTCAGTCTCAAGTTTTCGTTCCAAAACCGGAAGTAACTCGGGGTTTTGCGCCTGGGACAGCTTGATGATAGCAGAGCTCCTTGTGGAAGGGCTTGGATCGCTCAGCGCCAGGAAATCGATAGCCTTGCGCATGGACCGGCGGATTTGGGAACTGGTTTCTGCCGAAGTCGTGGATTCGCTTTCGATCAACTCGCCGTTGTCTACCCGAAAGGCACTATCATCTTCTCTCACAAATGGGATGAGGGCACCGCTGGCGTCCTCATGCAAGAGCACCCTGCCCTGCCTCCACTTCGTCAAAATATCGGCTACCAAATCCGAGCCGGTATCTGAAAGCGCCTCGATCTGTGAAATTTGCTCATCTCCTTCTGCTATAATCGCCGCCGCGATCAGAGCACCAGTCTCCTTGTCATACTCGTCAGCGACAACCGTGAATGCAGAAAACAAGCACCCCACGACCAGCATAAAATTTCTCAGCCAGTTACATCTCATAAGGCTGAAAATCAATCCCATTTTAGTGTGCTGTCTCACAAGTAGCATGTTGTTTGTTGGCTGAAAAATGGTTCGACACCAAGGCGCAAGGAGGAAGTATGTCCGTTGCGACACATGACTGACGAGGAACGCAGGTGACGGGCCATTTTTCAGCCAACCCTTTAGGTCGTGAGGATTTTGCGGATTTTCGTCGTTGCTCACTCGACCAGTGTGATCACACACGGGCGCTTCGCCCGCGCCTTGAAAAGCCGCAAAATTCTCTTCGGCAAACATCATGGTACTTGTGAGACAGCACACTGCAGGCGGCACCGGGGATGGGACCCTGTGCCGCCAAGGAATTTACTGATTCCGAAGCTTATTCAGCCGCGGTAAACGTGCCTTTTAAGAAGGGCTCGCCAACAACATTGTCAAAGGACTGAAGAACCTTGAACTGGCCGGTTGGCAATGTCTCACCGACATACACATTTTTGGTGAGATGGTGATTTTCCTGGAACGTGACTGTGCCGCCAGGTCCATCGAAACTGATGTCGCCGGATTTGAGGACCTCACGGACGGCGTCCACATCGAAGGTGCCGGCTTTTTCAACAGCGGCTTTCCAAAGATAAACGCCGTTGTAGGAAAGGACCATCGGGCTGCAGGTCACGCGGCCTTCTTTGACGATGCCGGGAGCGCTGGTTTTCTGCAACCATGCCTGGAAGTTGTCGATGAACTTCTTGTTCGCTGGAGTGTCCAGAGACATGAAGTAGGTCCAGCATCCAAGATGACCAACGAGATCCTCAGCGGGCAATCCACGGAATTCATCCTCGGAGATCGAGAAGGAGACGACGGGGCAATTCTCGGAGGTGAGGCCGGCGTTGGCGAATTCCTTGAAGAACGGGACGTTGGTGTCGCCGTTGAGGGTGCTGATGACGCAGGCGCGACCGCCGGCGGCGAAGCGTTTGATGGCGG
>JBGTCP010000515.1:0-4313 GCA_041748815.1 Chthoniobacterales bacterium | reverse complement strand
ATTGCAGCGGTCGCACGGGAGCATCAAGTCTGCCCGTTTGAACTCAGCCTTGATGCCTCGCAATGGGCCGATGTGGTTGTTTGCGATTACAATTATGTGTTCGATCCCCGTGCTCAGCTCAAACGGCACTTTGGCGAGGAGGCGGCGGGCCATACCCGCCATGCGCTCCTCTGCGATGAGGCACATCAGCTGCCGGACCGCGCCCGCGAGATGTTTTCTGCGCTGCTGGATCCGGTGAAAACCGGGCAAGTGGCGGAGTTGGTGCTTCCGCTGTCGGGCCATCTTTGCAGGCTTGCGACGGGCATGGCCCTGAGTCTTGGGCGAAGCGCGGATGGTGGCAATCTCCCGGACGAGGTCAAATCGGCTTGCGAAGAATTTCATGCATTTGCTGCTGAGTGGATGGCTGCTAACAACTCCGAGGAACCGCCCACGGGGTTGCTGGAGCTTTGGTTTGAAGCCGCTCACCTGTTGCGCATGAATGCTCTCACGGATGGCCAGCACGCCTGGCTCAGCGATGGAGTCGCCCGCCTCCGGTGCCTTGATCCGGGTCCATTTCTGAACGAAACCCTCCAGCGCGCACGGGCAGCGGTTTTTTTCTCAGCCACGCTTTCGCCCGCTGAGTCTTTCCAGGCGTCGCTGGGAAGCAGAGGAGACTTTCTGCAACTGCCTTCCCCTTTTCCACCGGAGAATCTGAAAGTACTCATCGCTCGGAATGTGGACACGAGGTTGAGTTCGCGGGAAAACACGCTTCAGGAAGTTGCGCAGATGATTCGTTGTTGCGTGCAAGCCAAGAGGGGCAATTACCTGCTTTTTTTCCCTTCTTACGAGTATTTGCTCGCGGTCGAACAGGCTCTGCGGGAGGAACTTCCAGATGCGGAAATCCTGATCCAGACACCAGCGATGAACGAGGCGGAGCGTGCGGCATTCATCGGTGCATTCCGACGTCGGGGCAGGCCGGTGATAGCATTTGCGGTACTGGGAGGGTTGTTTTCGGAGGGCATTGATCTGCGGGGTGAGGAGCTGGTAGGCACGGTGATCGTGGGCACTGGTCTGCCGCCCGGTTCCCCGGAGCGCGAAAGGCTCCAGCAGTATTATGAGGCGCAGGGACTGGACGGCTTCCAGTTTGCCCGCGAAATCCCTGGCATGGTCAAAGTGCTGCAAGCCGCCGGCAGGGTGATTCGCTCCGGGACCGACGCCGGGGTGGTGCTTCTCATCGACAGCCGCTTTGCAAAATCTCCGTTGCGCAATTGGCTGCCGGCGCACTGGGATCCGGTAAATATCCGCAATACCGAGGCGCTCACATCCGAGCTGGCCGCGTTTTGGGGCTCGCGACACAGCTGATAGCTCTCTCATTGCGCGAAGATAAATCGCAGAAGTGCGGAAAAGCTTGACGTGCAACGTCTCTGAAGGGCATTTTAAATCCGGATTACAGCTCAAAAACCTCTAATTTCCATAAAAGTCACAACCACTGAAGCCGCGTTCCCTATTTCGGCACCAAAGCTGCTTCTTCATGGGGTGAGGATGAGAGCAGTAACATTGAAAATGTGGATCGGCATAGTGGTGATGGCCGGCGGTTTGGCACAAGGTCATGGCCAGGCGGTGCGCTACGATATCGGCGAGCCGACCCCAGAGGAGCAGTTTTTTGTGGAATTGGTGAACCGGGCTCGGGCAAATCCTACCGCAGAGGGGCAGAGGCTGGCTACGGTTGACGACGTCCTTTTGCAAAATACCTTTGTTTCCTTCGGCGTCGACCTGAACATGATGAAAGCGGAGTTCGCGGCCCTCGCGGCCGGGACCCCATTGAGCATCAGCAAAGCCCTTACCAGTGCCGCCCGGCTGCATACGGCTGATATGTATGCGCATGGATTTCAAGGTCATACGGGCTCGGATGGCCGCACCGCTCAACAGCGCGCAACCGATGCAGGGTATTCTGGATCAGTGGCTGAAAACGTCTTTGCCAGCATCGTGAGCCCGCTCTACGGGCACGTTGGGTTTGAGGTGAACTGGGGATCGTTTGACTCCGTGGGCGGAATGCAAAGGGGTCGTGGGCATCGCACCAACATTCATAACACGAATTTCCGTGAAATTGGCATCGGCGTTCTCGACGGGCTCACGATCAATGGCCCGACGCAAGTCGGCCCCAAGGCGGTGACTCAAAAGCTGGCCGTGGCCAGCACGCTGAAGCAGTTCGTCACGGGCGTGGCGCACTTTGACCTGAATGGGAATCTTTTCTATGACATGGGTGAGGGCGTGGGGGGCGTGACTGTGACCGTGGCGGGCGTGAATCATTTCGCGATTACAAGCGGTTCGGGCGGCTACAGTGTGCCTGTCCCGGGGAATGGCAGCTACACCGTGACGTTCTCCATGCCCGGCCGTGCCCCATGGTCCACCGTCGCTACGGTCGCCAACGGCGAAAACGTTAAAGTGGATTTCCGCCCTCAATTCATCGCACCAGCGATTGCAGGCAACACCATCCGCCGGGCTGAGCGTGAGGAGCCTTTCACCTTCACAAGCGCCCCTGCTCCGCGCACCGACACGCTGCACATTGGATACATTAATTCCGCCCCCGGCAACATCACCACGGCAACTGTCTCGGAGGTGATTTTCAAAACCACCCCCGGCTATAATGTGGTCCAGACGGCCATTAAACCCAATAACAGCCCCAGCGCCTATCGACTGGCACACTTTGACAGGCCGCTTCTGCAAGAAATGGAAATTAACCGGGACTTCCTCGCGGGTTCGTCCTCGGCGATTAGTTTCCGGTCCCGCTGTGTTTTTGCCGGCAAAGGACAGGTCGCCAAGCTTCAGGTGCATGACGGCACAACGTGGAAAACCGTCTGGAGCCAAGCCGGCGACCGGTTTGACGATAATTTCGTGCTGCACACGGTTTCACTCAGCGCTTTCAGTGGCAAGTCCATCCGCGTGCGTTTCGTGTACGACTGGGTTGGCGGGTCGGATTTTTACAATGCCAATAATCCAAGCTTCCCAAGCATTGGTTGGTTCCTCAACTCCGTGAGCTTCTCCGGGCTGCCTCAGTATATTTCACAGGTGGCTCAAGCTGTCGATGTGCCCGGGACTCAATCGATCATTTTCCCAGCCGCAGCGAATTATGCCTTCCGCATTGTGCCTGAGGGCAGCTTCAATTTGCTACCTGCCGGCCCCGTTACGAATGTTTCGGTCATCGAGAACGACTTCACGGGCTGGAAACAAGTCAACGGCCTGGAGGCAGGGACCTCCGGCCTCTCCTCATTGTCAACTTCATCGACACAGACTTCGGATGAAAACGACCTCAACGGGAATGGCCGTCACGATCTCCTGGATTACGCCTTTGAGGACCAGGAAGCCATCACTGGCAGCGACTCTGCAGCCCCGTATTTCTACGTGGAGCCTGCGACGGGTCAATCACGCATGGCCATTGATTACTACGTGGATTCGACAAAAGACGACCTGTCGATGATTGCGGAAGTTTCCTCCAATCTCGGGGTCTGGTACACACCCTCAGCACCGGGTCCCTTTAATGAGATCCGCAATGAGCGCATCGAACAGGTGAGCCAGAATGTGGAGAAACGCCGGGTCTCAGTGGCATCCGGCAATGCGTCCTCGTTATTCCTGCGTCTGCGCTCGAGCCTTGGTTCGGACTAACAATCCTACCATTTTTTTCTAGTTGACCATGAGCTTAAGATCGTCGACATCAAGGCCGCGGGCAGTGACATCGGTAGCCACAGTGATCGTGGGCACTGGTCTGCCGCCAGGTTCCCTGGAGCGCGACAGGCACCAACAGTACTATGAGGCCCAAGGGCTGGATGGCTTCCAGTTTGCCCGACAAATTCCCGGTATGGTCAACGTACTGCAAGCCGCCGGGCGCGGGATCCGTTCTGAGAACGACGCCGGAGTTGTGCTACTCGACTGCCGCTTTGAAAGATCCCCGCTGCGCAATTGGCTGCCGGGGCACTGGGAGCCTGTGAGCATCCGCGACAGTCACGCGATTGCATCCGAGCTGAGCTCATTGGGAATGCTGGTAAAGTTGGAAAAGGTCTCTAATTTCCATAAAAATCACAACCACTGAACGTTCCTGCCTCATTTCGGCACCGAAGCTGCTCATTATGTAATGAGAATGAGAGCATTAATTTTAAAAATCGGCATAGTTTTGATGGCAAGCAGCGTGGCGCAACTTCATGGGCAGGCCTTGCGCTATGATATTGGTGAGCCAACTCCTGAGGAGCAGCTTTTCGTGGAATTGATAAATCGCGCACGGGCGAATCCGACTGAAGAGGGGCAGAGGCTGGCTGTGATTGACGACGTGCTTCTGCAAA
>JBGTCP010000514.1:0-3065 GCA_041748815.1 Chthoniobacterales bacterium | reverse complement strand
GTCCCAGATCCAAAGAGATTGGCCATCATCGAAAATCTGCCAGCCGGCCCGCTTGAACCCCGTTTGGGATCCTGCGGTAATGTGCTTGTAATGGATTGTGTACCGAATTCTCTCACCGTCGCCTTCCTGAAAGAGCGAAAGCGTTGCTTGGTTTGAACACACAGAATATTCGCCTACCTCGGAGAGAAAACCTCCTGCGGAATCAGCATAAGCGCTCATTGCGAGAAATAGTAGGGTTAAGGTTGGTAGGAGGAAGCCCATATATTCTTATCCTAATTTCAAACTGGCATGGCAGGAGTGGCATGTCCAGAGCGGAGCGAGGCCTCGCGATAGTTGGCAAGACTTACGTAACCGAAAACCCTGAGTCCAGCCCATGCTTCAACTCTTTCAGAGTTGTTGTCAGAAGGGGGTGTAACCCATGGTAGATGAAACGCCGTTGGCGTTTTGGACAATGTGGCAGGGCTTGAAAAGCAAAGTTGCCTATAAGTAGAAATGATCCAGCAGCTTTCGGATCATTAGTCTGCTGCATGACTGCGATCCCGCGGCTGCGGGACAGCTACATAGGGCCCGTGCGGCAGAGTCGCATTTTTTGACTGTGATTTCGGAAATTACTTTTGCGAGGCGTTATAGACCATGACCTGAGTCGGGAACAGAAAGATTCAGATCTGTCATCCTGCCTTCGTGTTCTTCGTGCTCTTCGTGGTAAATTTACCCGGGCCTCCTCAGAACAAGGCGTTGGGGTCGTCGAGGAGTTCGGGATCGTTCAGCTCGGCGAATTCTTCGAAGTGGTCGGCGGTGAGCGGCGAGGAGATGATGTGTTCCTCTCCGAGCCATTTTGAGAGATCGACCATTTTGCAGCGGGCGGAGCAGAAGGGGGCACTGGGCAATGCGCGGAAGTGGCCGTATTTGCCGCATTGCGGGCAACGTGTTTTTTCGCCTTCGGCCATGGGCATCCTAGTTGGCAATGAGCCATGTGAGTCGGCCGTGGGCGGGCAGCACTCTGGCAGAGGGATATGGAGATTCGCCTGCGAGGATCTCATCAATGAGGTTTTGTTTTTCGGGGCTGTTGACGAGGAAACAGACCTGGCGGGCAGCATTGATGAGGGGATAGGTCATGGTGATGCGGGTGGTCTGGAGTTGCGGGACTTCGTTGGCGACCACGAGGCTCCTGATTTCGTGCAAAGCTTCGGTGCCGGGGAAGAGTGATGCGGTGTGGCCATCATTGCCCACGCCGAGCAAAATTAAATCGTGCGTGAAAATGCCATCGCCGTCGCGTGCGGCTTGTGCTGCGAGCTGGTCTGCATATTCCTGAGCAGCCTCGGCGGGGGGCAACTCCCCTTGCATGCGGAGCACTGAGGTCGCAGGTACCCCGGCAGATTCCAGCCACGCTTTGCGGACCATTTTGTAGTTACTCTGGTCGTCATCCGGGCCGACGGTGCGTTCGTCACCAAAGGTAAGCAGTGTATTCGGCCAATCGAAGCGATCGTTTGCTTGGGCGAGTGCGGCATAGACCTCGCGGGGAGTGCTGCCACCACAGAGCGAAAGGCGGAAACGTCCACGTGCGGCGTAGGCCACATCAGCGGCAGCAAGGATGAGGGTGGTGGCGTCGGTGACAAAATTGCGGGTGTAGAGAACTTCAGGTTGCATAAAATAGCAGGGGCTCGGGGATTAAAGAAATTTGCAGGGGATTGAGAATTCGAGTGTGCCTGCACCGGGCGCGGGTTTGAGCATCTGGAGACCGGTGAGTGAGGCTTTGCGGACGTGGACCGCATAAGCACTGGAAGCTCCGAGCAAAGAGCTGATGAGCATGCCGAGATCGGGCTCGTGGCCAACCATGAGAATGCTTTCGAACGTGAGATATTGGCGGAGTTCGAAATAGGCGATGTCGGGCGACATGCCGCAAGCGAGTGCCGGCAGTTCCATCAGCTCTGAGGTGGGATGGTGGGAGATAAAAATATCAGCAGTCTGTCGGGCGCGCAGCACCGGGCTCGTGAGCACCAACTCGGGCAGGATTTGTTGCTGTTGGCAAAACTCCGCAACGTGATGGGCTTGCTTTTCACCTTTGGGCGTGAGCGCGCGTTTAAAATCGGTCACGGCAGAGGCTTCGGCCTCGGCATGTCGGAGCAGGAAAAGATACATGAGGAAGATTTCAGGGTATCACATGACCATGCCGCCGTCCACCGCGAGGACCTGACCTGTGATGAAGCCGGCACCGGGGCTGGCGAGGAATGAGACCGCGGCCGCGATGTCGTCGACACTGCCGAGGCGGCCAAGCGGGATCTGCTTGAGCACGCCTTCTTTGATTTCATCGGAGAGCACATCTGTCATATCGGTGGCGGTGAAGCCGGGAGCGACGACGTTTGCGGTGATGCCGCGGGAGGCGATTTCTTTGGCAACGGATTTGGTGAATCCGATGAGACCGGCCTTGCTGGCAGCGTAGTTGGCCTGCCCGGCATTGCCGATCAATCCAATGATGGATGCGATATTGATGATGCGTCCGGAGCGGTGCTTGAGCATGGGCCGCTGGAATGCCTGGGTGACCAGGAAAGCGCCGCGGAGATTAGTGTTGAGCACAGTGTCCCAATCTTCGGTGGACATACGCATGAGCAAGGTATCGCGGGTGACTCCGGCATTGTTAACCAGGATGTCGACGCGACCGTAGGCATCGAGGATGGCTTTGGTGAAGCCGCTCACGCTGGCGGGATCGGCGATATCCCCGGGGAATGCGGTGGCTGCTCCGGGGAATGCGGCGTTGATTTCGGCGGTTGCGGATTCGGCATTTGCGGCGGTGCGGCTAACGACTGCGACTTTGGCACCCTCGGATGCGAAGCGGTGGGCGATGGCTTTGCCAATGCCGCGTCCGGCACCGGTAACGACTGCGATTTGACCTGTGAGAGGTTGTGACATAATCAGGATTTTACTGCGACCCATTGGCGGGACTTGGAGCTTTGCTCGACGGCTTCGAGTACGCGTTGATTGATGAGTCCATCTTTGAAGGTGGGTTGATCGTTCCTTCCACTGACGACGGCTTTCACGAAGTCGGCGAAGGTATGTGTGAATGTGTG
>JBGTCP010000513.1:0-3485 GCA_041748815.1 Chthoniobacterales bacterium | reverse complement strand
CGGGGCGGCAACGTTTGGAGCGAGGGAGCGGGATTTGTTTGAACTCGTAACAACGCGGATCCCATGGCTGCTGGAATTGGAGGCCGCGGTGCGGACGGATGCGGTCCGGCTGTCTCCGCAGATGCAGAAGGTCTTCGTTCTAATTTGTCTCGGTAGCAGCCGAAAGGGGATTGCTGACATTCTTCAGCTGAGGCTTGGGACTGTCGACGGCTATGTGCGGGATTTGTATAAGATCCATGGAGTGCGGTCGCAAAGAGATATGGTCCGGCTGCACGGAGGCTCACGAATAACAACAACCACACCGGCCACCCCATAGGAGAAATATCAAATGACAGCAGAGATCGACATAAAGGATGCAGGAGAATTGGTGGAGATCGTCGGTGAGGTCTGCGCGATGGACGCCCCGCTTTTGCAGCGACGGAGATTTGTGATGGAACGGCTCTGCCAGTTGGTCGACGCGGACTACTGGACGTGGGGGATCGCTGCGGATCTGCGGCCGGGTGTGTTGCCCTCGTGGGTCTTGCACTTGCATGGGGGATTTGAGGACGGGCAGTTAGCGAAGTTTGCCAGGGCTCAGGAGCATCCGGATATGGCCCGGCTTACCGCTCCCTTCGCTGAACTGCTTGCCGTGACGGGCAGCCATGTGACGCGTCTCCGGCAGCAGACGGACCCGGAGGATACGTTTGTGCGGAGCGGCGCTTATCCTCTGTGGGCGGAGTTGGACATTGCACCGGGGATCATGTCCTGTCGTCCAGTGGATGCAACGACGCTAAGCTCGGTCCTGATTCATCGGAGGATGACGCGACCATTTTTTACAGAGCGTGATGCGCGGCTTGCGCATATTTTGCTCTCGGAAATCCCATGGCTGCATCCCCGCGGGACGCGGTCGGAAGATGTGGCGGCAGTGCCGATGCTGTCTCCCGGCAAACGCTCGATCCTGCTTCTCCTCATGGCGGGGCAAAGCAGGGGGCAGATTGCCAAGAATCTTGGCCTCTCTGTTCACACGATAAACGATCATGTAAAAGAGATTTTTGGTGTCTTCGGGGTAAATTCCCACTCGCAACTTGCAGCTCGTTTTCTGGCAGGCGATGGCGGGGACGGATTGGGCGAGTGACTCAGGCCAGGACTAGATCGAGGCTGCTCTGGCCTTCGTGAATGTGGAAGAGGATGGGCACGTTGCAAAGTTCCTCGAGGATGGAAACGTTGGTGGAGAATGCGGTGTTTTCCTGCTCTCCGTATTCGTTGATCACTAATCCCGCACAGGTAAGTCCGGCGCCGCGGATGCTTTCCAATGTGAGGAGCGTGTGATTGATGGCACCAAGTCGGTTGTGTACGACGACGATGATTTTTAAACCCGTCGCCCGCACAAAATCCGCAGCAGTGTAGTCGCGGGTCCACGGAACAAGCCAGCCGCCTGCGCCTTCCACTACGACGGTGTGACCGCCTTTGTGCAAGCGATGGTAGCTGTCTTCGAGGCTTTGCAGATCAATAGGGCGTTCTTCGATCATGGACGCGACGTAGGGCGCGGCGGCGGGGCGCAGCCAAAGCGGATTCAGCGCATCCATGGTGACGATGCGCCCGCTCGCTTCGTGCAGAACCATCGCATCGCCACGATCACCACAGCAGACGGGTTTGAGTCCGACTGCGTTGACGCCGACTTTGCGTAAGGCCGACACATAAAGAGCGGTGAAACGGGTTTTGCCAACTGCGGTATCGGTGCCAGTGATGAAAAATTCCATGCCATTGGGTATTCGCGATGAGCCGTGGAATCAAGTTCAGGAAAAAAAGTTGCCGGCATTGTCAACTGGCTCGCGGGTGTGCTATGAAGACTGGCCTATGGAAAAATTCTCCCGTTTCGGTGCAGGTATTTCACGCTTAAGTGCAGTGCTCATGCTGGGCATGGCGCTCTCAGGCTGCGGTGAAAAAGAGACCCCGGAAGAACAGCCAGCGACAGTGGGCGAGCAAGTCATTACCGTCAACGACCAACCAGTGGCCACTCCCCCACCCGCCGAAACCGCCCTCCCCGCCCCAGTGGAAAATGATTACAATCTGGATGAATTTTTGCTCGAACTGCGGACCGCCGTTGGCCGCAAAGACATGCCTGCGATCGCAGCTCTCATGACTCCGAACTTCGGCTACAGCCTGAATCCGCCGATGGAAGGCGCGGGCGTCTTTCAATACTGGGATGAGAATAATTTATGGGGCGAGCTTTTCCTGGTGGTAAAGGAGCCGTTTTTGGACGCCGGAGGATGGCGGGTTGCGCCTCCGGAATTTGTAGATCCCGCGGCCAATTATACCGGATACAGGGCTGGACTGGTGCGCACGCCTGAGGGCTGGAAGTTTGCGTACTTCGTGCAGGATTGATTGCTGGACATGACGATGAAATCCATGCGCGTTGCCATTGTCGGAGCCTCGGGGTATTCCGGTGAGGAATTGCTCAGGCTGCTGCTGCGGCATCCGCATGTCGAGATCGCCTGCGTGACCTCACGGCAATACGCGGGCAAGCCACTCACAGAAGTGCATCGTCAGTTCGAAGGCTGGCCAAAAGCGAAAGGCGTGATTTTTTCGGGGTCGGAGATTTCAGAAATCACAGCATCGGGAGCAGAGGTGGTCTTCCTTGCTCTGCCGCACGGATTAGCAGCTGAGTTTGCCGCTCCGCTCATTAAAGCCGGACTCGTGGTGATTGATCTCAGCGCAGATTTCCGGGTGGCTGACGTTTCGGTCGTGGAGGAATTTTCCGGCCAGCAGCATCCAGCACCTGAGCTGCTCAAAGATGCTGTGTACGGAATGCCCGAGCTGCACCGGGATCAAATCCGCTCCGCGAAGCTGGTGGCCTCGCCAGGCTGCTATCCCACCAGCATCATCCTGCCGCTCGTTCCTCTTCTGCGGGCTGGCATCATTTCGCCCGAACGGATCGTCGTCAATAGCATGAGCGGCGTCTCAGGAGCTGGTCGCAAAGCCGATGTTTCTTTGCTATATGCGGAGTGCAACGAAGACGCCCGGGCTTACAGTTTACCCAAGCATCGGCATTTGATGGAAATCGAGCAGGAGTTAAGTTTCGCGCACGGCGCTCAAGTCAACATCGCGTTCCATCCGCACCTCATCCCGGTCAACCGCGGCATACTCACAACCATCCACGCAGAGTTGAAAGCGGGCTATTCGCAGGTCGAGGCGACCTTTGAAGATGCGTATGGAAAAGAGCCGTTTGTGCGGCTGTTGGGTGACGGATTATTCCCTGAGCTCAAGCAGGTCGTGCGGAGTAATTTTCTCGATATCGCATGGCGGCATGACAAACGCACCAACAGCGTTGTGCTGCTGAGCGCCGAAGACAACCTCGTAAAAGGCGCTGCAGGTCAGGCAATTCACAGCCTCAACCTCATCGCCAACTGGCCGGAGAAATCAGGGCTGATCTGAAACCGTCGCTTGCAGATGCCGCTCAAAATGTTTCGCATGACGGGAATTGGAAATCTGCTCACGAAACTCCT
>JBGTCP010000512.1:0-14303 GCA_041748815.1 Chthoniobacterales bacterium | reverse complement strand
CGGGATACGGAGATCGGGCTCATCGTGGAGGAAATCGAGTCGCAGAGTCCCGGCGACCGGTGTGGTGGCTTCAATGTGACTCAGGCTGATTTCCTGTGTAGAGGGAAGATCCATTTGAAACCCCGACTTTGTCAGGGAATCTCTCAACCTCGCGTAGCCCGCCGGAGGAAGCTCAATAGTAAACACTACCGCGAGGTTGGAAAACTGACGGAAATCCAGGATATAGCCTTCTGCGGCAGTGATTGATTCGGAGGCGGATGAGGTACTCTGGTGTCGCTCGTCGCTCGTCACACCATGTAGCCGAACAATCATACTTGTGTGCCCATCGCTTCAGCTTGAGAGCGCGCCCATTTTTTTATCCCAATCGTCCCATTCAGAAGATGTCAGTCGAAGGTCGCGATCTGTGCCAGTGGGCTGGGGCGAGATATCGAGATAAAGTAATTCGTGGGGCTCGAGGCTGAGGTCGATGATAGCGTTGCCCGCTTCCATGCGGGCAGTGAGGATACTCCACACGGGCTCGGCGCGACTTTTTAAAAACTCAAATTGTGAGGGATTCAAATTCACGGGTTTTCCCAACTCCAACCACGCTTCGTAAACGCTTCCTCCCTTGGGTCCAACACGCGCGGCCAATACTTGAGGTGGTTCGGAGTCCGGCCAAGGGAACTGCAGCGTTTCCTGCCATGCTGGCGGCGGCGGCAATTCGGCATGGGCATGATTCCACATCAAAAGATGGATGTGCCCATCGGCTTGTGTGGCGACGGATCCGCGCCCCGTGTGTGCGGACTCCGAAAAGGTGATGTCCATGCGTTCGCCCGCAAGACGACGGAACAGGCGAAAAGCGTTCGCGCTGGCTTTCGGCAGACCGTGGATGGTGAGCAGACCGTAGGTGCAACTGAGCGGGGTGGACGGGATGCCGCCCTCCTCGAAGATATCGCTCGCGACCCACCATCCGAATGACTGGCAGCAGTCGTCGATCCCGGCACAAGTGCGGGCGATAAACGGGGCGGCAAATGCACTGTCAACATGCACATTTTCACCCCATGTGATCGATTGGGCATTGCGGGCAGTTTGGGAGTTCCATTCCGACCAGTGGATCTGCAATTCCGGCATGGCAGAGTCGGTGACCACCTGCTGCACCGAACGGACGGTTTCTGTGAAATACTCACCCACCGCGTGAGGACTTCCCACGCGGTCGGGAAATTCCACTTGCTCATCCTGCGGATAAAGATGCGTGGAAACAAAGTCCACCGGCACGGAGTTCTCGTGGCAAAAAGTGATAAAGTCAGCGATCCAACTGGCCTTGGAAGTGGCCGGGCCACCGACCCGGAGTCCGGCATCAACGCGTTTAAGCGCTGCGGCCGCTGTGGCGTAGAGTTTGAAATAATCCTGCTGCGAACCTGTCCAGAATCCCCCCAGGTTAGGTTCGTTCCAGACTTCAAAATACCAGGAGCAAACTTCATCCCGCCCGTATCGCTCGATGGAATGCCGTGCAAACGCCTCCACCAACGCGCCCCATTCGTCCCAGTCGGCGGGCGGTGTGATATTCATGCGATAATAGAACATCGTCTCTTTACCACTGGCGAGGGCGGCGGGCATGGAGTTGAGTTCCACAAAAGGTTTCAGACCGCGTGCCAGCAAAGCATCGTGAACTTTATCCACATGATGCCAGTGATACACAAGATCGCCGGAAGGCAATCGTTTCACCACTCCCATGTCGTCGTGAAACAACGCGTGGTATCGACAATAACGGTAGCCAATTTCGTCCTGCAACCAGCTTAAATGCTTAAGCAAATCGGCTCTCAGAAGATCATAGGCTCTGCCGACGGTGATCAGATTGCGCCAGGGATGGTGGAGCGGTTGCGGGTTGGAGGATTGGGAAAGAGATAACATAGAATTGAAGGTGCAGTTAGTATAGCAGCGGGATATTATTGAACCAGGATCGGGAGATTGGCGGTGGCGACTGTCTGATCTTCCGTTTTAATGAGGAGAAAAACGCGATACTTTCCGGGCTCCGATGGTGCGGTCACTTCGAGGCCGTCGGCTATGGTTTTCCATTCGGTGTGCGGCTGGGTTTTCGGAACGGGTTCAGGATCGCCGCCGACCTGGTCGGAGGTGGTCTCCGTGCGGGTATCGACAAGAAGTGTGGCGGGGCGGACGCTTTCCCAGCGGAGGGAGATCTGAATATTTTCACCGGGTTGATACTCATCCAGTGCCATCGCCGATTTCCACTCAAGGATTCGCGGAGCGGGATTTGCCGGAGGTTCACCAGTCCATGCCTCATGCATTGCATCGACCATTTCAGTGCGCTCGCCGCTGAAGAGATGCATGCTGAACCATGTGTGAGTGCGTTCCTGTTTCGGACCCCAAATAAAACAGTATCCGCCCAAAGACCGACCGGGATGTGCGCTCACCGCGTTGCTCCAGTTCTCGCGATATAGTGCCGCTTTTTCGGTGGATGTTTGCTCGATGGAAGCTCCCCATGGCGTCCGGCCAGGACCTCCCGCGTTCTCCCAATAACCGTAGGGACCGAACTCGGTGTGAAAATACGGTTTGGTCCAGCCATACTCATGGAGCCTTTGCGGCCAGGTATCCGCCGGGCCATACCAATTGACGCCCAGAGCATCAAGATCGGGGCAATGCGCGAGAAGTTGCTGAATTTTATTCTTATCGAACCCCGCAACGACCGTGATGATCGGATGATGCGGATCTTCCTCGCGGATCATGCGGGCGATGCGATTGACTTCCTTCCACATTGGGACGGGATTTTTTGCGAGCAATTCCGGCTCATTGCCAATGGCCCAAACAAGGACTTCGGGTTCGTTTTTGTAGCGACGCACAGTATAGCGGATCCGCTCGAATTGCTCATCAACGGCAGCTTGATTCGCGTAGTCGAAGCCCTGGCGCTCACGATCAAGGTGAAGCCCGAGCATCACCGTAAGGCTATGCTTGCGGGCCAAAGGAAGCATCCATTCGACTTCATTGGCATAGGTGCGAATGGAGTTGCCGCCTGCCTTTGCCAGCGCTTCTACCGTCTCGGGTGTTGGCCAGTTGGCGCCTTTGGCGAGATAAGATTCCCCATCACGTAGCAAATGATGGGATCCATCCGCCGCGGTTTCGATGCGGACTTCGGCGGCTGTGGTGAATGAAAGTGCAGCCATGAAAAGAAGTGCGAATGCAAGAATCGGGCGATGGAGTGAACTCATGCGGGTTGATTGGAGAATGCGGAAAGGCGAAGCACATTCCACGAAAGTGAGGGCAGGACGCCGGACTCGCTGGCGGGGGTTGGACGAATGGAGTCTGGATTTCCTAACCTATTAGATGCACCGGGATCCGCGTGAGTGAGGGTAATGTGCTCAAGGATCTCCAGTCCGTTGGGAATTTGCAGTTGTAGAGATCCATCGAGTTTGCGGTTAATGGCGAAAATCGTGATTTGCGCGGTAACAGGATCGCGGACGGCTACGGCCTCCACGAACGGCACTTCGCCGAACTCCTCGGTCGTGCAGGTGGGGCTGCTCACCCGGCAAGGAATAACCTCGCCTTTCCCCCATCGGGCTGCGTGTTGGAACGGATAAAAAATGCACTGCCGCCAGGTGGAACCTCCGGGAGTGGTCATGATGGGAGCAATGGCATTCACGAGTTGCGCGAGATTTGCGATGCGCACGCGGTCGGCATTGCGCAGGAGCGTAAGGAGGAGCGTAAGGAGGAGCGATCCGAAGATCACCGCCTCGGCCATGGTATAAGTCTGCTCGACCTGCTGTGGGGCATGGCACCACGGCTGAAAGCCCGGTGGATTCAAATTTTTCCAACGCCAGACATTCCATTCGTCAAAGGCGAGATGAATTTGCGCACTGATGCTCTCCAGCAAATCCGCATCCCCTTCGATCCAGCACACCTCGTCTTCATGCGCCTGCACGATGCGCAAAACCTTTGGAGCGTCGTCCCTGTGGCGTCCCACGCGGATGTGAACCGTTGCGGTTGCAAGGTCGAGCGTGGCATCAAGAGGCCGAAGCCCGGCGGGAAAAGTGAATTCGAGTCTGCCTCCGCCCAATTGCTGGGGTTTATGTTCGCCAGACTTTTTGGTCGGGAAAGGTGAGGCCAGTGCCGCGTCATCCCCTGCGACCAAAGCCTGACGCAATTTCTTAAATGTGGTGCCCGGCGGGATGTCGCGTCCATCGCGCAGGTCCCAAAATCCCGTCCTCGCAATGGTAATGCAGAGGGTTTCATCCCCCCAGCAGAGCAGGCCCTGCGTGCCGTTACCCAGCGGAACTCCGGCATGGGGACGGCGCAAAGGAAAGTGCCACGGAATGGGCAAAGGATCCGTCTCGGGAGGTCGATTCATTTGAAAAATTCAGGGACTTCCAAGAGCAGTCGTCCGCAGGCCGACAGCGGCAATTCCCAACCGCCATCTTCTGCGCGGCTCAGGTTATCTTTTCCGCCAAAAACACGGACCTCATTCACAACATCAGGAAGTCGCAGGATCTGCCCCGCGAATGACGAGCGCTCCTCGATCATGTCGATGTTCATCGCTTTACGGACGGGAACATAGTGAAGAAGCGTGAGGAGAAGGTCGCTTCCACGACGGCGCGGATAAACCTGGATCGTGGTGGCAAGGCCTTCGCCAAACGGTGCGGGACCGATCAATCTGCGGACCGCAGTTTTCCACGCATCACGGGCGGCGATGTTTCCCGATTGGCGATACTCTTTGAAAATCGGGTCGGCGAAGTAAATGAACCGCTCGCCTCCCACGATGACCGGTTGACCGCTGGCCTCTGGCCGCGGCGGTGTTTGCAGATGGGAGCAATAGCGCACGTCGTCGCGTTTGAAATACGGCAGCACACGCTCTGATAAGACTTCGCAACCCGGCGCGGAGACCACAAGGCCTTGCTGATAGAAAACGCGATCCGTGCGGGCCAGCGCCGGAGAAAACTCCTCGCGTGTCCGCCAATACGCGGGAAACAATTCCACTTCGCCCTCAATCCTGATGGGCAGAAAATCCAGTGCCCATTTGCCGGCAGCATCGCAGCCGCCCTTGTGGGAAATGAGCAATTTTCCGCCATCCTGATAATAGGCGCGGAGCTTTTCCACAAACTCCGGGGTGAGCGTGGTGCTGTCTCCGAGAATGACGAGATCCAGGCCGTCCAGTTCGTTCTCAGCGTCGAGCAGGGAGCAGTCGTAATGGGCTTCCTCGCACATCTGAATTGCGCCTTCATCCGATTTGGCCGTTTCATCGCCATCGACTCCGGGTGTGCCGCTGGTCGCGATGCCAATTTGCACCAACGGGCTCGAACCCTGATAAAATGGCTCTGCGGCAGCGATCTGTTCATAGACCGAGCCGATGAGATCGTAAGCGCCGGGATCGAGTTGTCCACGCGGGGGCAACTGGTCTCCCACGGAATTCCCGCCGCCCATGGCCTGGGGCCGGAAGCATTCAAACTCAAGAGCAGCCTGCGGCTTGAGTCCCCCGAAGTCGCCCCACAAGGTCTGGAATCGTCCCGTCATGGCGAGCCATGGTTTACCCCAGTGACTGGTGGATCGCGCCAATCGCGGGAAATGATAGTAGCCCCAAAAACCGCTCGGCAGCGACTCGATCTCCATGTGGCTCATGTTTGCATAGCGGGCGCGTCCGCCAAGACCGGGTTCGAGAAAGGTGTCCGAACCCGCATTAAAAAAGACCGTGGCATCCGGGAGTTTTGCGCGGATGAGATCCCAGTAGCGCTTGGAAAAAGTCTCATGTGCTTTGGCGATGAACCGCTCCGCTCCAGCCGCCGAATCGTCCATAAGGCCGTGCTTCTCGCGAAACTTCACCGACTCCGGTGACCAACACGCGCCTTTGGGAAAGAAGCAAATGTCGTAGAAAAATCCGTCCACCTCGCAGCCGTAACGATCCATCACTTCGCGGGTGACGTCTTCGATGTGCTGTTGCACGCCGGGATGCAGCCAGTTCACAAACTTCCACTGGCCGGGGTGGCCGGTATGCCAATCTCCAAAAAGACCTTTCTTATCCATGGCTCGCCAATCGGGATGATTCTGCACGAGCAAGGCATCCCAGCCGACCGTGATGTAAATCGGGCACCGGATCCCCTCGCTATGCAGCGCTTCGATCTGTTCACCAAGAAGATCTTTTCCCGCCGGAACAAGCTCGGGATGCACGGCGCAGACTTTGGACGGATAATACGTGAAGCCGTGGTGGCACTTTGCAAAAATGGTCGCGCTGTTCACATGCGCACGCTTCATAGTGGCTGCGAAATCTTTTGCATCGAAGTCCGCTGCGATGCCGGGAATGTGCGGAGACGTGTGAAAGTCGAGATGGATTTGGCGCTGATGAGTTTCGATGGAATGAGACATAGGTTGTAAAATTGATTCGAGTAATGGGGGATGGTTCACAGCATGCTGACAGAAAGCCGAGCGCACGTTTTATCACCAAGGTCTTTAGCAGTGATCAAATTGGTTTCAAGCGGCATTCCGTCAAGCACCATCGAGCCGACGCGACTGCCCGTACCGGTCACTTGAATTTCCAGCGAACAACCCCGGAAAAGCCGCGTGGCCTGGAACCCTGGCCAATCCGACGGCAGGCAGGGTGCCACTCGCAGTCCGCCCAGCTCAGGTCGGAGACCGAGAAGATATTGAGTTGCTGCGATGTCCATCCATGTGGCGGTGCCGGTCACCTGGGTGACATTGGCCCAGCCATACTTCTGGTTTTCGGGTCCGATGATGTTGCTCACATACGCATACGGTTCTGCTTTATAACGCTGGAGGCCGACCTTTTGCAGCGCGAGATGCGGGACAAGCTGGCGGTAGTAATGCCAGGCTTTGTCGGCACGCCCCAGCAGCGCCTCGGCCATGATGGCCCATGTGTTCGCATGACAAAATATAGCCCCATTCTCGCCGCAACCGGGGGAGTATCCGCTGTAGGGATCGAACACTTCGGGAAATGATTGAAAACTCGGATGCAGCTTCTTGATGCCACAATAATTGGTATCCAGCAATTCCGCGACGGAATCCATCGCCTGCCAATGCTGCGTTTCGGAACCCACTCCTGCAATCACGGCCCAGCTCTGAGTGTTCAGCCATATCTTCCCGAATTCGCAATCCTTGGATCCGATGGCATTGCCGTCGTCATCAAATCCGCGCCGCCACCAGGCTCCGTCCCACGCGCAACTTAAAATCGCGGCCTCCTGGCTGGAGCGTCGCGCGGCCAGTCTTGTGGCCTGAGCGGTGTCTCCGCGAAGATCGGCAAACTCTTCCAGAATCCGGAGAGCATGGACATATTGTTGTGCGGCCATGATCGATTCGCCTCGTCCCTGTTTGGAAAATTTTCCGATTGCGTCGTTCCAGTCGCCTTTGTGCGTGAGGGGGATTCCGTGAGCACCCAGATTCGATTCCATAAAATCCGGGATACGCAGCAGATGCTCCCAAATCGTCGCCTCTCCGGTGGGTGTGAGATTGTCCCCTGAGCTGAGCCACGGACGACGTTCCTCGAGCAGCGAGAGGTCGCCTGTTTCCGCAACAATGGCGCGTGCCACAAGCGGGAGCCAGAGCGGATTGTCGATATGCACTCCGGCATCGGCGGGAAGTTTTTCCACCGGGTTGCATTGGTGCGGGGTGTGGCCGTCCTCGTATTGCTGCGAGATCAAATAGCGGAAGACATCGGCGGCCCATGCGGGTTTACGATAAGCCACGGCAAGAGCATCCTGGCAGGTATCGCGAAACCCGAGGGTGCGCACCCCCGCGGCATGCTGACTCACCGAGCGTGAATAGCGGGCAGTGTGAACGCTTTGGACCGGTGCCCAAGTGTTGATCTGACGCTCGATATCCGCATCGGGCAAGGTGGTGTGGAGCACATCGAAATGTTCCGCCCACCATACGCGCAGTGAGGATTTCAACCCGTCCACCGCTCCCGCTTCGCGCAGTCGCGCCATCGTCGTACGAATTTTCTCCAGTGCGGACGGCCACTCGACGATCGCGTGCGGTTCGCCACCGAGAAAAAACTGCATTCGTTTTTCTCCGCCTGCAGGCACGGACGCAGCGCATTGCAGCGCCGCGCAGGGATCGCCGCACAACATGGCTTCGTCCCCACAATGATTGCGTTCCACGCCGAGCGGATTGCGTTCATCGCGGTAATTCCCCATGAACCCATCACGGTCGCCTGAGAACGAGAGCACCGGATCGCTCGCCCCAAAATACACAAGCGGACAATCCGCAAGCTGGGGATTGAGATGAAAATGCCGGTAAAGGTACGTCACGGCGTTTGCTTCCGCATCGAATGCGGTCTGAAGATTATGTTTCACGTAGCAGGCCCAATCGACATCCTGTTTCCAATCCAACAAACACAACTCGACATATCCAAAAACATCCACATCCACCAAATCCGAGCCGGTGTTTTTTAATATCAGATCCCAGATAATGGCGTTCGTTTCCGGCGCGATGAACAATTCGAGCGTTGCCTCCAAATCTCCCCGGACTGCAACGAAGCGCGTCAGGCCAGGCTCATGCTCAGCCCGCCAGGCATCCAGCGCGGTCTCAACAGGGCGCCAGGAAGGCGACCAGACGGTTCCATTCCTTTCCCTGATGTAAATGTAAAATCCCGGGCTATCAATCGGGAGGTTGTATTGACGGTATCGCGAGATCCGGTTTTTCAGAGGCGATTTCCACCATGCCATCCCACCGCCCGCTTGCGACACAAACGCATGCAGGGTGCCGTTGGAGAGATAGTTTATCCATGGCTGCGGAAGACGTGGATCGAGAATGGCAATCGAACGTGCTTCGTCATCGAAGGAATACAGAGGGGCATCAGTTGGCATAGAAGTGATAGAAATAATCGCAATGGTAGGGCAGGGGAAGAGGCGGGCAACTTAACAGTTCAGAGAATCAAGCGGTGGCAGAGCCAATTGTCATTTTACAACCCAAAATGCCCAAACTACTCCCGATACCTGCTTAGGCGACTCCTTTGATTCAGTCCACAATTACAATTCCACGCTCATCGTATCAAATACCCAATCATGCATCTAGAACTCACCCATCTGAGTTGCAGAGGAAGTTTATAGTGGGCAACGGTGAAGGCGTCAAGCTGACGCGGGTTTTCTGGTTGCGTTGACAGCTACCGCGTAGATAACCGCGCCCGCCCAAACACGGAGCAAGAGAGCGACAAACAAGGGTAACACTTGTGTGGTAGAGGTGGTTTGAATGGTCATTTGTTCTCCCTTCGCTGACGCTTATCTGGATACTGCTTTTATTCAGCGGTGAACTACCAGACGCCATTCGGGCATAGACAAAGGTGGCCCGCGCCACACTGCCGATCACCAAACCTGATGTGAACCCGCGCCAAACCCGGGAGTGGCGCCACGCTTTTATACCGCCGCGCATCAAGTTTTGGGATTTTGACTAAGTGGCACCAATCGCTGCCGAGCCAGTAGCTGCGATCCGGCAGCCCCTGCACGCCTGCAACAGAATTGACGTGGCCAATTTTCAAAAAAGTTAATCCGCGGCGGTATATCACCATGACAGGGGAGGAGATAGGACAGGCGGTAGCCGGCCACCATTTCGATCTCCCGCTTCCCGGAATGGACGTCCGTCGTCGTCGAGAGCTGCCAGTATTATTTTTCTAAAAGCAGAACGCCGCCCGACTCCGCGCGCGTGAAACCCAGGTGAAGTTGGTTATCTACGACCCGGGCATCGAAAGCGACGTCTTCAAACCGCTGGGTGATGCTCGCGCCTGTTACGGGCAATTTTACTTTCACCGGCGTTGCTGCGCCGCCGAACGTATGCCAGACCACCAGGATCCGACCCTGCTCCGGCGCATGGCAATGGACAATCTGCCAACCCTGAAGATTTTGGTAGCTGGTGTTCCACTCCCCTTGGCGCGTCCATTCGCCCGCGCTAATGAGCGGGGCGACTTGATTATAAAAAGAGACCGCTTGTTTCGCAAAATCCCACTGTTCCAGCGCGAGGGCATGTACATCGCCGGAAAGACACATGCGGCCGAGAAATGTTGCGGCCAGCGAATAGGCGAGGCGCTGGAGACTGTCCGACGGACGGAGCACCGCCCAGATTTGATTCTGCCGCGCGGGGATGAGACGGTGCAGATTTGCGGCGATGACGGGAATATCCGGCGTCTCGTGAGCATCGCTGAAGGAGCTCATGGCCGTGATTTCCATCATCGAGGGCTCCAGACGATGGCCGCCGGAGGAACAATTCTCGATCACGAGATCCGGCATGGCTTCGCGGAGAGCGCGGAAGAATTTCTGTACGCCCGCGAGATGCGCCCGCAGGCCTTCGCCAGGAGATTCCGCCCCATCGCAGCCTAAGCCGATGCTGTCATTATAATCGACTTTGAGATATCCGAGGTTGTTCTCCTGAAGCTGGCGAATGACGCGGCCCGCCAGATATTCGTGGACCCATGGATCGCGAAAATCCCAGAAGCGGCGGCTGCCGACCTGGAGCGGACGCCCGTCCCGGTGAAGTTGATGCGAGGTTTCCTCCCACGCCGCAGCGCCTTCATTGATCACCTCGAATTCGAACCAAATGCCGGGGATCAACCCGCGAGCGCGAATGGCGTCGGCGGTGGCGCCCAGGCCTTCCGGGAAGATGGCTTCGTTGATGATCCAATCGCCATTTTGTTGAATGCCGGGGCCCGGTCGCATAGCCCAGCCATCATCGATGACGAGATAGCGAATGCCCGCCCCCTTGAGACGATCAGCGAGTGCGATGAGGTTTTCGTGGTTGGGGTTTCCCCAACTCGTGCACCATTCGTTAAAAATCACGGGCAGCGTCTCCTCCGAAGCGGGCGCGTTCAGTGCCACGTAGGTATTTAAATCGTGCGTAATCCTGCGGCACGCGGTGTCCAAATCGCCCGCATCAACAGTTAGAAACGCCGTTGGGGCGGAAAAACTTTCGCCGGGCTCAAGAGTTTTAGTCCAGTGGCCGAATTCGCGGTCGGCGAGCCCGCCGGACAGCGCCACTTGATCCGCGCGACGGTAAATTTCCATTTGCCACGAGCCGGGGTGTGCCAGTTGCGCCACCCATGTCACTTTCGCTTCCCGATCCTCCAAGGCCAGACAAGGAAACCAACCGTTTGTCGGCAGGGATCCGAGTTGTCCGAAACGTTCCGATCGGACTCCATGGCCAATCCAGGAAGGCTCCAGGTGCAGGTCCTCCATGGAAGCTGAAACCAGGCGGGCCTCCGCACTCCATGCGCTCCGAAACCGATGCACCCAGAGCCGCCCGTGCGCATTGTCGGGGGCAAATGGGGTCAATCCGCCGATGGAAAACGAGGTGAGCAATCCCAGCGAAATCGCATCCCTGCCAACATTCCGAGCCGTGGTGCGGACTTCTACAGAGAGCGCGCCTTTCCGGTGAATCAGCTCGTGAAGGCATTCAAGGCCCCGCCCGTCCGTGAGATTTGTCCGAACCGTGGTCGAATTCCCCCCGCGTTCCACCGTTTGGTCCAGCATGCGAAGCGCCTTCGTGGATGGACCGCCACGCATCGTGCGCCCTTGCGAATAGGCTCCTGCGTTGATGTCATCCAGCCTGTAGATATGCACGAGCGGATCCACTTCCCAGGCGCGAACAGGCAGCCAGGACGCGGGAAGATTTGTGACAAACGGCGCGGTAAGGTGTTCGCGCGCGGGGACAATCGCGTCTGCCATTGCAGCTGGGATGAGCGACATCCCCACGGCATCGGGCTCATGCCCGGGAGCTTGGAAACGAATAAGAATGTCACCAAAGGTGAACTCGGAAATGGTTTGGATGGGCACAATGAAGGAGTTTGGAAGAAGCTGTAATATTAGCAGGAGGGACCGTTGGACTAAACAGCTGCACGGCGTATTGGCAAGCAGGCTGGGAGCGGCGGCACGGGTGGAAAGTTACGATGTTGCCGTTCTATGAACAACACCAAAAGCCCACAACAAAGTATTCACCCACAAGCCATCGGAGCGCGGCACCGCGGTGGAAATCCCCGGCGCACAAAATGATTCATGTCATCCTTATGCATCTCGCCGATGCTCGACCGGGCGACTTGCCACGTTCCAGCTCCAGCGTCAAGACGGCCTTGGTTTCTTTCCCGGGTTGACGCCGAAGAGTAATCCTGCGATAGCCTTCACCCGTCATGAACAGACCGCCTCCGATTCCACCTTCGGTAACCTTTTGGCTATTGTGATCGCGTGGTATCAAGCATAACAATTTATCCACTTTATGAATTCTGTTTTTCTAAAACTACTCGAAGCCGAAGCGTCCAAGGGTGAAAAGATCCGCACACGGCAGACGTTTCCAGCGTCCTTGCGCGGGAATGGTGTTGGCTTTGCTTCCCTGGCAGCAGGCAGCCTGTTTATTTTCACTTCGGAGGCCGAGATTGTGGCTGAAGAAGACCCCGCTCTGCCAAGGCTGACAGTGGTTCCTTACACTTCGCTGAATACCTCCGGGAACCTTATCCAGAACGGCGATTTTTCTTCATTCACCTTCGGAGACTTCGATGAATTCGGGCAGGTGGTTCCTTCGGGTCCATCCGGAACATTTCTTCAATTTCCGTTCTGGGAGTTGATTGCTTCGCCGGAAGACAGTGAGCCCGGCTGGTTAGCCGTCGGTAGTTCACCCTCCGAATACCTCTACGCGGGAAGTGGGGCATTAGGAAATCAAATCATTTCCGCCTCGGAGTCACCTGTATTTAACGCCAATGGCACCCTGCAAAATTTAGTCACCATCACCACGGAGTATCAGTTGGGCGGTCAACAAAGCATCAGCACTGTGCTATCGCAGACTTATCAATTGCAATTTGATGCCAGACCTGCCTTTGGCGCTCGGGCTGAGCGGGAGTTGGTGGATGGGATTTTCCTTTTGGAAGTCACTGGATACAGTCCCATGTTCCTGCGCGTGGATACGGTGGATACGGTCTCTTACCAATTGCAATTCGATGCGCTTTCTGAGAACACCATGATCCGGTTTTCGGATCTTGGATATGCGGAAAGAGGCTACTATGCCAAAACCGACACTCTCAACTGGGACCTGCCGGAGAGCTCACTCAGTCAGGTGGCAGGCTGGGACAATGTGGCTGTGGTGGCCGTGCCGGAGCCTTCTGCTGTTGCCTTTCTTCTCATGGGCGCCGCAATGTTGTTTGCCATGGCCAGAAAACGGCTGAGGTGAATTGCAAAGATTTCGAAAAGCTTCCCTCGGATCCGGAAATCTGCCATCTCCTGGCCGGACTGGAATCCCTTCGCGCACAGTTTTTGAGTGTTCAAGTCGAATCCGTTGCGGAGGACACGCAGGGGAGGCTCGCGGATGTTTTGGAGAAGCCATTTCAGGACTTTGAACTGGCAGATTTTTGCAAGGCTCACACAATGGTCTTTCAGGAAAGCGAGGCTGGTGAAATTCGCACGCTGCCAGCTCTCTTCAGTCACAACCCGGAGTTAATAATCAGGTTCGAGCTGCCCGCGCGGATCAGACCCAGACTCAATGAGCTGATGGATTGCGTGAGAGATGGTCAAAAACGTCGTGTCCCATTACCACTGATCGCTGCACTCTTCTTTGCCGAATTCTGTGATATTCATCCCTTCTCGAACGGAAACGGAAGGACGGCCCGACTGCTGGCAGGTGTTTTTCTCGCACAGCAGGATTATCCGCCGTTTGTGGTGCCCGAGCAAACCATGCCGGAATACCTCACTGGTCTCGCAGACTACTCCATCGAACGAACGGTGGGTCCGTTCTCAAAATTTTTTATTCGCCGGTTGAGTGCTACACTCGTGGAATTAACAAACTAGCGCGTATGTTTATTTCGCTGAGATCGGCATCGTAAACTTCGCCCGCGTTCCTCCATCCTCTCGCGTAGTAAGTTGAATCTCTCCGCCGTGCAGGATGGCGGCTTCTTTGACAAAACATAGCCCAAGGCCGGAGCTCTTCTTTCCATTCCCCGGCCTCGGCAGCGAATAAAAACGCTCGAATATTCGTTCGCGCGCATAGTCCGGAATGCCAGGTCCCTCATCATCTACCAGCAATTCCAGCTCCCCGTTTTCACAAGCTGCGCTCACTTGCACCAATCCACCAGCGGGGCTGAATTCGATCGCATTCTGGAGCAGGTTGGTGATCGCCATCTCTAGTAGCAGCGGCTCGCCTTGCACGATAATGCCGGGCTGCACGTTGCGCTTGAGCCGCACATTAACATGAGCCAAAGAGCCTTCGTGGATGTCACAGCTGTGGTTCACCAGTTCAGAAAAATCCACCGCCTCACGGCCCGAAAGCGGATCCCTGTTCTCCACGGATGCCAGCGCCAGTAGTTGATCGCTGAGTTGCTCCAACCGCCGCGATTCCGCCTGGAT
>JBGTCP010000511.1:0-1785 GCA_041748815.1 Chthoniobacterales bacterium | reverse complement strand
AATCCGCTCCGCAAAAAATTTGATCATGACCCCACATCTTGGCGCTTCGACGGCTGAAGCGCAGGAGAGCGTGGGCATTGAGATCGCCGAGGCAATCCGCGACGCACTTCTCACTGGAGCAATCCGCAATGCAGTGAACATGCCAAATCTTGACTCCAAGACATTGGCGGCAGTCGGTCCGTACCTCAGCTTCGGCGAGCAGCTCGGCCGATTTCTCAGCCAGGCCGGACCACGTCGTCCGGAATATCTGCGCATCCAATACAGCGGCCGCATCGCAGAGGAAACAACCACTCCAGTCACGCGTGCGATCTTGAAAGGTTTCCTGGAAGCGGTCGGCGGAGCGGACGTGAATGTCGTGAACGCACCAGCCCTCGCCGAGACGCTGGGAATGAAGCTTGAGGAAATCAAGAGCACCAGCGGCAGCGATTTCGCAGAGCTCGTCCAAGTCACCACTGGCTGCGAATCGAATGTCAGCTCTGTGGCCGGCACATTTTTTGGCAACAAAGCACGCATCGTAATGATCGATGAGCGGCACATCGAAACCCGTCCTGAGGGCGTGGTGCTGTTGCTGGAAAATCGGGATCGTCCTGGCATCGTCGGTCAAGTCGGCTCTCTTATGGGCACGCACGGAGTGAACATCGCGCACATGTCTCTGAGCCGGAAAGAAGTGGGGGGCAAAGCGCTCACCGCATTAAATCTGGACTCAAAACCATCCGACGCACTTCTTAGCGAACTGCTTTCCGATCCCGATATTTATTCCGCAAAAGTCATCAGCCTCTAACAATCTTTTTTCATGCTCCATCACCCATCACTTCATCCGCTTTCCTGGTGCTTCCGCATTGGTGTGGCACTCGTTTCGATGACTTTCCTCGCTGCATGCGGGGATTTGGAAACGGTCACGCCCACTGAGGAAACGCCCGTGGCGGAGGCGGTCTCTCCCACCCCGGCTGATGCCAGCACGGAGCCTGAGATCGAAATAGAAACCCCGGTGGAGTCTGCGGAAATAGTCGTGCCGCCCGCTCCCATCCCGGCAGCCGGTGCCTCCGAGCCGGTCACCCTCAAACTGGCATTTTGGAATATCCAATGGTTCCCTGGTACAAAGCCCGAACCTACTCCTGAAGAAGAGACCGCACAGATCGCCATGGTGCAAAAGGAGATCGCGGAAATGGCTCCCGATGTGATTGGCATGTGCGAGATTCGCGACGCGGTATCGGCAAATATTGCTGTAGCCAAGCTTCCGAACGTGACTGTGGATGTAGTCTCCCGCTTTCGCGGGCGTGAAGAGGACGTGGGCTTCCAACAGTTGGTGGTTGCTTCAAAAATCCCTGCCATGAGCGCATGGAATGAAGAATGGAAATCCGGCACCTCACTGCCACCCCGCGGATTTGCTTTTACAGCATATCAGATCAATGAGCGGCATGTGCTCCTGTTCTACAGCTTGCATTTTAAAAGCAACTGGGGCGAGGACTCCGAGAATTTTCCGATGCGCGAGGAATCCTCACGTCAGCTTTTAGCGCATGCCGATGCCATGCGCACAGCGTATGCATCCCTCGGAGAAGTGACTGTGGTCCTTGCCGGCGACTTTAACACGTCGCTCGACGATGAGCGTTTTAGTGAAGAGAAAACACTCAGGATGTTGCTGGATGCAGGTTACACGTGGGCGTGGGAAGGCGTGCCGTTGCGGGAGCGGCACACACTGCCAGCTGGCGGCATGTTCGCATCCGTCTGCTTCGATCACATGTTTGTCATGGGGCCTGCCAGGATTGTCTCGGCAGTTATGCCACG
>JBGTCP010000510.1:0-3479 GCA_041748815.1 Chthoniobacterales bacterium | reverse complement strand
GCAGCTGCACGACGTTGCCAGGCGCTTCGGAAATTACTCCGCACATCCTTTACGTCGTAAGGTTTGTTCAAATAGTTAAAAGCGCCGAGCCTCAGCGCCTGCTTTGCGGTCTCGATGGTCTCAAAAGCGGTGAGCATGATCACTTCGGTGGTCGGATCGATAGTTTTAAGCTCCCGCAGCACGTCGATGCCACTCAAGCCCGGCATCCGGATGTCCAAAAAGGCCACATCCACGGGCCATTCGGCAGCAATGCGAAGTGCCTGTTCTCCGCTGGATGCCACCTGAACATCAGCAATTTTTAAAAAGATGAACCGCAGCGATTGTCGCGGTCCTTCCTCATCGTCCACAATGAGCACACGTGGAAAGGGAGGAGTTTCGGTGATAGGAGTCACAATCGGGTCTGGAAATTCTAATTCAGTCAATCCCGCCATGGAAAAGGAATCCGCATGGATGGACAAGAGCGAAATTCTCTGGCATGAATATCCCTGTGATTGACGCTCCAACCAACCGCCTGCATCCCCCGGACGCACCTGTGCTTCCGAGGAGATTGCTCTCGGCTGCTCTTTGGCTGATGATCCTGATCGGCGCGTTTTTCGTCCTGAATGTGGGATCAAACCTCATATTGCCGCTGCTTATCGCTTTCATCGCGGTGTATCTGGTGAAAACAGCGGGGGCCATGTTTGCGAACCTGTCGTTTGGCCGCTTCAAAATCCCAGCCATGGTTGCAAACCTGCTCGGTTTTCTAGTCATCCTTGCGATGACCTACGGGCTCATGACCATTATCACGAACAATGCCAGGCGTGTGGCAGAGGAGGCTCCGAAATACCAGGCCAGTCTCATCCAGTTGCAGGATCGCCTATTCGACAGACTGGGAGCTGAGCGCTCGGAGATCCTGCGTGAAAATATCCGGCAAGTGGAGTTTGGTTCGATCGTGACGACAATGGCCACCAGCCTTGCAGGTCTGCTTGGCAACACCACTCTCATCCTCATCTACGCCATTTTTTTTATGCTGGAGATGCGGTTTTTCTCGGCAAAATTGCACGCCATGTTTCCGCAGGAAACCCGACGGCAGGTGATCGATAACATCTTGAGCCGGATCGATCAGGACATTCGCACTTACCTTGGCGTTAAGACACTCATCAGTCTCACGACAGCGGTGCTTTCCTATGCTGTGATGAAAATTGTGGGGCTGGATTTTGCGGAGTTCTGGGCACTGTTGATTTTTATTTTCAACTTTATCCCGACGATTGGATCGGTAGTTGCGACGATTCTGCCGATGTTGTTGGCGATCATCCAGTTTGAGAGTCTGGTGCCGTTTTTGGTCATTGCGATCGGCATTATTTCGATCCAGCAGATCATGGGCAGCATCATTGAGCCGAATATTCTCGGCCAGTCTCTGAACTTGAGTCCGCTGGTCGTGATCGTCTCACTGGTACTGTGGGGGATGGTGTGGGGGATTGTGGGCATGTTTTTATGCGTGCCGCTCACGGTAATCATCATGATTGTGTTATCCAACTTCGAGTCGACACGATGGGCGGCGATTTTGCTTTCAAAAAATGGCGAGGTTAAAGGGGTTTAGGCGGGATTGAACCGGTATGCAGGAAACAAACACTTCGATCCCTTTGCGCTCTGAACAAGGCAATGCTTCCGTGCTCTTCGTCGAGCAGGCGACGGGATCGCGAGCCCTGTCGTTAACGGCATTTTTACATGCTCATAAACATCCTTACCATGTGGTGGGCTCATCGTCGTTCCGAGATGCACGGGCGCTGAGAGACACTGCACACTTTGATGTTTTGCTTGTGGATACAGTTGGGAACGTCCCGGCAGCTGTGGAGTTTATATCGGCTTCTCCGGACATTCCGGCAGTGTGCCTCGTCGCCGGCCACGATGTCGCCGATGCGGTGAAGCTCATGAAGGCCGGTGCCCAGGAGGTACTCGTCAAAGATGATTCGAGAGACTTTTTGGAATTGATTCCTATCGCGTTCCGCCAGGTCCTGGAACGTGCCCAGGCCCGCGAGGCATTGGGCGAAAGCGAGGCCCGCTTTAAAAGCGCGTTTGAGCACGCCGCGATCGGCCTTGCTCTTATCCACCCCGAAGGCCGCTGGTTGCGGGTCAACCGCTCGCTCTGCTCGATTGTCGGATTCAGCCAGGTCGAGATGTTGTGCAAAACATTTCAAAGCCTCACCCATCTTGACGATCTCGATCTCGAGGTGGAAAACATGACCGAGCTGCTCCATGGCAAAGCGGATGTTTATCAAATGGAAAAGCGATTCCTTCACCGCAGCGGTCACAGCGTGTGGACGCAGGTCGTCGTGAGTTTGCTGCGGGATCGAAACGGACGTCCGCTCCATTTCATCGCGCAGGTGCAGGACATTTCACAGCGCAAACACGCGCAGCTGCAGCTCCAGGCCGCAAAGGAGGCTGCCGAGCAAGCAAATCGTGCGAAAGGGGATTTTGTGGCAAAGGTGAGCCACGAGCTTCGCACCCCGCTTAACGGAGTGATCGGAACCTGCGACCTACTGCTCGAGACCAAGTTGACGATGTATCAGCACGAGCTTGCCGCGACCGCCAAACTGAGTGCGGATTCGCTGCTGGACGTCATCAATGAAGTGCTGGATTTTTCAAAAATCGAAGCAGGTAAGATCTCGCTGGAGCACACGCCCGTGGATCTTCTTGATCTCGTGGATGACACGGTCAGCATCATTTCCTCCAGATTGAAGGGTGCCGGCACTGAGCTCTCCTACTCGTTGGACAGTGATGTTCCAGCATTGGTGATGGGGGATGGCGGCAAGCTTCGACAAGTGCTAGTGAACCTCGCGGGCAACGCAATCAAGTTCACCCCCGATGGGGAAGTGTTTATTCGCGTCCGCAAAGTTGTGGAGCCAAATAGTGGAGATGAATTCATTCGCGTCGCGGTGCATGACACCGGCATCGGCATCACTCCGGAACAGCAGCAAAGGCTTTTTGAAGCTTTCGAACAAGCTGACTCATCCACTACCCGAAAATACGGGGGGACTGGCCTCGGCCTCGCCATCTGCAAAGGCATTGTGCAGGCAATGCACGGAAAAATCGGCGTCGACAGCAACTCCGGTGAGGGCTCGGAATTCTGGTTCACTTTCCCCTGCGAGGAAGCCTATCAGGCCATCGAATCAAAAGGTGAGGAAATCCTCGAAGGCCTGAAAGTGCAGATCCTCCATCGAAGCCGCATCACTGCCAGTCAGATCGCACGGCTGCTTGAGCGCAGTGGTGCCATTGTTCAAACACGCCGGACCGGGGCAGCGCCGGACTTCCGGCCGGATATCCAACTGGTGGATGATCGATGGACGCCGGATGAATCATGCCCGCTGGATGAAAGTATCCCCACGGTATTTTTAGCGTGCAGAGGGTTGCACGAGATTGCCGGTAACCGTGTGTTTGTCCTCAAGCCCGTGCGTTGGAAACATTTGCTCAATGGCATTGCTTCCGCGCTGAATCCATCC
>JBGTCP010000509.1:0-5611 GCA_041748815.1 Chthoniobacterales bacterium | reverse complement strand
TCGGAAGCCTTTACGCGGTCAATCGCCCATGCCACGGCACCGGGCGGGAGGGACTCGATCTGGGTCGAGGTCGGGCGCGGAAGGATCTCTGGAGTGGAAAGCGAGGCGCGGCCTTTTTTGGAATTCACCAGCGAAAGAAGTGCTTCGCGGGCGACGTCGGTATCTTTGACGATGATGGCTTGCAGATTTTGACCCAGCGCGGCTTCGACTGCGAGAATGTGCTCAGGGTCTACCTCGATGAGATTTGCGAGTGCGCCAATGATTGCGGGTTTGTAAAAATCGGGACGGTCGAGGCCTTTGAGGATGGCCTGGGTGCCGGTGGCAAATCCTTCGCCAGCTGCGTTGAGCTGCTCAAGCACACGCAGGCGGGAAACGGTCTCAGCGTGTGAGCGCTCAGCAGTGGCAAGCGCGGAGACGAGGCTCTTAAGTTTTTCGCGGGAGGAATTGACGGTCTGCTCGGCTTCGCGCAGAGCGGTGGACTTCTCTTCCACAAGTGCTTTGGCGCTCTCGAAGGCTGTGCGGGCATCGGCATTGCGAGTTTTGATCCCGGCATTGTGCGAGGAAATCTCTGCCACATCGGTGTCAATGCTTTGCAGGCGGGACCTGCTGGTATCGAGTTGATTAGTCGTGGATGCGAGCTCGGCTTTGCCGCGGATTGCGGCACTCTCGGCTTCATTGGCTTCGCGTTGCAGGCGGGTGATGATGGCTTGTGCGTCACGCCGTTTTACGCGCGTGGATTCCGCTCGCTGGCTCTCGGTGGCAAGCTGATTTTTCTCGGCCTCGAGCGTTTCGGTGAGAGTAGTAAGTTGCTTGTCGGTCTCTTCGACTTGACCCTCCTGGAAGCGCAGCTTTTCTTCGATGGCAGCGACCTCCGCTTGATACCTGGTAATCAAATTCCCCGCTTCCGAAACGCGCTCCGTATTAAATCCGATACGGCCTTGAGCAGTGCTAATCTGGCCGCGGAGCTGGATGCAGATCTGGCGTGCTTCGTTCAGCTCTCGTTCGATGGTTTCAACCTGGTCGCGGTAGCCGCGCAACTCGGTCTCACCTTCGTCGATCTTTCCGGCGAGAGACGCCTGGGATTGGTTAAGCTCTGTGACGCGATCGGAAATAATTTTTAGCTCGCCATCGTAATCATCGAATCGATGGCGGCTAAAGTGGGTATCCAGCGTGGTGAGGTCACCCATGAGTGACTGGTAGCGGCGGGCTTTGCCGGCCTGTCGCTGGAGAGACCCGATCTGGCGTTTGACTTCTTTGACGATGTCCGTGACGCGGACCAGATTGGCCTCGGTGTATTCCAGCTTACGGAGAGCCTCTTTTTTCTGGGACTTGTAACGGGTGATGCCTGCCGCTTCTTCAAAAACTGCCCGCCGGTCCTCCGGGCGGGAACTTAAAATCTGGTCAATTTTGCCCTGCTCCATGATGGAGTAGGCGGTGCGGCCAATGCCGGTATCCATGAAAAGATTATGGATATCTTTGAGGCGGCACTGGCTTTTGTTGAGAAGGTATTCCGATTTGCCGTCGCGGTAAACACGTCGGGTGATGCGCACTTCGTTGTAATCGGTGCCAAGTTCTTTTTCGCAGTCGCCGAACTCCAGTGAGACCTCGGCCATGCCCAGTGGTTTGCGGTTTTCAGCGCCGTTGAAGATGACGTCGGCCATTTCGCCGCCGCGCAGGGCTTTGGCGCTTTGCTCGCCGAGCACCCAGCGGATGGCATCCAGCACATTGGACTTGCCACAGCCATTCGGGCCGACGACCGCAGTCACACCGCGGTGAAAATTCAGCACCGTTTTGGACGCGAACGACTTGAAACCATTGATCTCCAGGGACTTTAAATACATAGGAACGAACCCGCAATACTAGCCATGCCGGGCGGGGGTGCAATCCTGAGTTTTTGGAAACTTGAGGGCAGCATTCAACGCCCCGGCAGAGACTACTGGATCGTCCGCAGCTGGATGGAATCGTAGAGAAATTCGCCGGCAAGCACATCGCTCACGATGACGAGCTGGTCACCTGACTTTACCAGCCCTTTTTCCCGGAGTGTCCGCTCGGCTTCATCGACGGTTTGTCCGGGATTCTCGGCAAACGTGAGCGGAAGGGCTGTGACGCCCCAGTCCAGCGTGAGCCTGCGGCAGACATCAACTGACGGGGAGAAAGCAAAAATGGCGGCGCGGAGTGGACGTTGCGAGGAGGCATAACCGGCCATGAACCCGCGACGCGTAAACACAACAAGGCGGGAGTTGGTGAGCGAGTTGGCTAGGGTGATGGCAGCCTGGGTGGTCTTCTGAGAGATGCGATCAATGAGCACGTCGTTCCCATATCCGGCGCCGCCGCTGCGTTCGATGCGGCGTGCCACACGATCAAGGATTTCCACACATTCCACAGGGTAGCGGCCCATTGCACTCTCACCGCTGAGCATGATCGCATCGGCTTGTTCATAAACCGCATTCGCCACATCGGTCACTTCAGCACGCGTGGGCATCGGGCTGGAAATCATGGACTCCAGCAGGTGTGTTGCCACGATGACAGGTTTCCCGAGATGAATGCTCATTTTGATCATCTTGCGTTGAATGATTGGCAGCTCTTCCAGCGCGCATTCGACGCCAAGATCCCCACGGGCGACCATGACGGCGTCCGCCGCACGCACTATGCCCTCCAGGTTCCTTACTGCCGATTGGTCTTCGATTTTCGCAATGATACGGGCGGATGAACCCTGATTGGAGAGGAAGGTACGCAGCTCGACGATGTCTTCGGGTGAACGGCAGAAGCTAAGCGCGATCATGTCGATACCCACATCAGCACCCATGAGGATGTCCTCTTTATCTTTGGCAGTGAGCGGCGGTATGTTGACTTTTACGCCCGGGAGATTGATGTGGCGGCGGGATCGCAGTGTGCCCGACGTGAGGACGCGGCAGCGGACACGATGGCGGAATTTTTCCAACACCTCGAACCGGATTACGCCGTTATCCACCAGTACCACGTCACCCACGGAAATATCGTCCACCAGTCCCTCGTAATTCACATCGACAGAGCTGACCTCCTCGCTTTTTTCCCCTCGCACAATAAAGTCCAAGGTCTCGCCTTCTTCGAGTTGCAGGTCAGTGTGCAGATCGCCCGTGCGGATCTCCGGCCCTTGAGTGTCGAGGAGAATGCCAATCGCCGCACCGTGATCCCGCTCGGCTGCTCGGATATTGCGGACCACTTTGCGGACCCACTGGTGGCTCGCGTGGCTCATGTTAAGGCGGAAGATATTGGTGCCCGCCATGATCATGCGCTGGATCATTTCCGGGGAATCGGAGGCCGGGCCGAGTGTGCAAATAATTTTTGTGCGACGCATGACGGGAGCGGGAATTTTACCGCTTGAGTTCGGCGACGAGAGCACGCACGGCGAAGTCGACATGCTCGACACCGCTGTCGGCGGGTTGTGTGCGGGTGCCGGTGAACCAGTTGCTCAGCGCGGTGCCGAGGGTATTGCCCGGACGGGAGTCATAGATATTCCAAAAGCGCAAACCGGAGGCTTCCAAGCGCCTTTTTGCGAGAGCGGGAAATTTGCCGGCGAACATGGGTTCATGTTCTGTGCGGCACATGCCGATGATGAGAGGAGCCGATTCGAACTCATCAACGGTGAGCATCTTTGGGTTGCGCACCTCTTCGTCCGCCGTAATGAGCTTGCGGGATTCCAGGTAGGAACGTGCGGCAAGTGTCATCCCCGAGAGTTTTCGCACATCGGTCAGCGCCCTTGATTCCGCGCGCCATGCAAGGTGATCCTGGGTGGCGTAGTGATTGAAGACTGCCTCAGCCACTCGACTGCGGTACATATTTGCAGTGCAAACAAAGAAGACGTTTTGCTGTGGTGGGTTAGTATCGGGTTCCATGCCGTTGAAGTATTGCCATGTCGTAAAAGCCTGATAATTTTTATCCATGATTCCCATAAAAACCGCAAAACAAATCGAGAAAATGCGGGCGAGCGGCCAGATCACCCGACAAACGCTGCAGCTGGTCACGGACGCCATCAGTCCGGGCGTGACCACTGGCGAGGTGGACCGTTACGCAGGGGAGATGATCCGGAAAACCGGCGGCACAAGCGCTTTTAAAGGGTACCACGGCTTTCCGGGAAACGTGTGCATCTCCGTGAATGAGGAAGTCGTGCATGGGATCGGGGGCGACCGAAAAATCCATTACGGCGACATTGTCAAAATCGACATGGGCATTTTTATCGAGGGATGGCTGGGCGATACCGCTACCACGGTGGTTGTGGGCGCAGTGGATGAAGATACTGAGAAATTGCTGCGTGTCACCCGCGAGTCGCTGGATCTCGGCATCGCGCAGGCCCGGGCTGGCAACAGGGTGGGGGATATCGGACATGCGGTGCAAAAGCACGTCGAGGCTCATGGTTACGGGGTTGTGCGCGAGTTTGTGGGTCATGGACTCGGGCGCAAATTGCATGAGGAGCCGCAGGTGCCCAACTACGGAAAAGCACACACCGGCGCGAAACTCCGGCCAGGCATGATCATTGCCATCGAACCGATGGTGACAGCCGGGGATTATCGGATCCGGGTGCTCAAGGACAAGTGGACAGTGGTTACAATCGATGGATCGCTGGCTTCGCATTATGAGCACACCGTTTTGATCACGGACCAGGAAGCCGAGATTCTCACCTGTCTGCCGGAGGTTCTGGCGCCGGAGCGGTGAGTTCACCTGCTGTTGGTGAATTAAGTTTTGCAGCCATTGATTTTGAGTCTGCTGGAGCGATGCGGGGCTCAACCGATGTCCCTGTGCAAATTGGCTGGGCGCTTTGTGAAGGAGGGGTCATTGACCCATCGCGGTGCTTCCGTTCCTACTTGGCCATTGACCGAAAAGTCGCTTGGTCCGCTAAAAAAGTGCACGGCATCGACGAGCGCGATCTCGAAGGAGCACCGAGATTCATGGACCTGTGGCCGAAGATCCAGCGTGAGCTTTCGGGCAAAATCATGATTGCACATGGTGCTGCAACCGAACGCCGCTTCCTGCGAATCTTCCCCATGCACCGGCTTGGCCCCTGGCTTGATTCACTGCAACTGGCCCGTGCGGCTTTCCCCGGGCTGGCCTCGTATTCATTGGGCGACTTGTGCGCCAATTTGGGCCTGGTTGAGCGCGTGCAGGAGCTTTGTCCGGATAGCCGATGGCATGAAGCCTTGTTCGATGCCGTAGCGAGCCTCGTGCTTGTTCAGGAAATTCTCTCCACCTCCGGCCTCCTCCAGCGCCCCGCATCGGCGCTGGACCCGTGGCTTGGCAAAAAATCCTGATCCAGAATCCCGCAGTTGATTTTGAGCGAACGGGCAAATTCACCATGAAGAGCAGGAAGGACATGAAGGCAGGATGACGGATAAGAATCTTTGTGTTGCCTGAATTGAACGTTGGAAGAACACAGCGCCAAAGGCGCGACGATTCCAGAGCCCGGCTCGAAGGGCCGGGTTTTCGTTCAGAATGAGCTAGAGCATTTTCGGTTTAGTTTGTCGCATATTGACTATGCTTGAAGAAGTTTTTGCATTGATCAGGTTCGAAGGTCTCTAAGGTCTCGGCTAAGGCTTGGATCAGTTGCGGAAACTCGCGGGCAGACTCTCTGCGCATG
>JBGTCP010000508.1:0-5622 GCA_041748815.1 Chthoniobacterales bacterium | reverse complement strand
GTCGCGCCATACCTTCGTTACGAAAAGGTGAGAGACCAATCCTGTCATCCTCACAAGGCCGGGGCGGGGTTTTTGGGGTCAGTCAAGAAATCTTGCGGTTTCTGGAAGGGGTTTTTGGGGTCAGTCAAGAAATCTTGCGGTTTCTGGAAGCTAAACTGAAACTCGTTTAATCGCGCCCGATCGAACAATTGTTCAGGCTTGGACAAGCCGAATCAGGACCTGTTTCAATCCTCAGTTTTACGGACCGAAGTTAATTCTCTCCTCCAGTTCCTTCAGGGTGCTCATGATGCTTGACAATGAAACCGGGGCATCCAGAAACATGTCCTGCATTTCCCGGTAATCCCGCTCCAATGCCGTGATCCTTTTCTCCGATGGCAGTAGACGGAAGGTTCCGGGCTTTGCCAAATCATAGCGCGCCCATGCCCTCCCAAAGAAGCGGTCCTTCCAATCCACCACGCGTTGACGGAGTTCTACATCGCTCAACGCTTTCTCCGCGTGTCCTGAATGAACCAGCGAAGCCAGATCCGAGTAGTGACGCGAGTAACGTGCAGGCATGGCGGAGCCGGGATCGCGATGATACTCAGCATGAAGGATCGTGGCTTTCTCCCAAAATGAGCGCTCGATTTCCAACGCTACGACCTCACATCCCATTTCACGCATCTCAGGACTCAATGAATCCGCAACCCATGGCCGCACACGGTGGGTCCCGATGGGCTCCTGATCCGTCAGCGATCCGAATTCCAATTTTACTGCCCGACGGATATAAGGCAGACCGTCGGCATGTTCGCTGGGGTAGTGAAACGAAAGCACCGGTGAATGACTGGAATCATCATTTTCGTACTCCAGCCATGAACGATCCCCGCCGCGCCCGCCCAGGATGGAAGTCACGACCTCCTCCAGCACAGGTTGAACTTTGGTGTCAACCCAGGCGGAGCACCGGGCTTCCAGATCCCGCATAAGCAGATCCCTGCTTCTTCGGCTACCGGCCCCCTCAACTTCTCCGGCATTGATACCGAGAACCTCCGGTGAAAGAGAGAGGTCTATGTCTTCGGAGAATCGGCGAATGGCATTAAAGACCTTGGACAGTGCAGTGCCTCCTTTGAAGACAAGCCCTTTGCTCCATTCCGGATGATCAAACAGCAACCCCAGCATCCAGCACACCCAAAAGTCCTTCTCTAGAATCGCTGGTGCCATTTTCTGCCGAATGCCCGCCTCGACGAAGGCGGTGCCACGCATCTGCGGAGCTGCGGTAGCAATGCGATTCATAGCTTCTCCTTCCCTGTCGCAAGGTAGCGAAGATGCGGATGCATCCAAGCTGGAGCGAGCGGAAGCTCCCTAAGTAGAACCCGACGATCCTTGGCGGAAAGATCATGGCATAGTTTTGCGAGCTGGGTGTGATCCACACGCGCTTTCCCGAGCGATTTCAGAGCAGAAACAATCAGGCCCGTCGGCTCTGCAGACAAAGCCATTTGGCGGGAAGAACGGTGACGGAACTCCACAGTCTGGCCGGAGAAATTCAGCTTACGGGATGGCCCGCCGGTATGATAGACCGTTTTCGCGGGCATTTGTTCGGAGAGGCCAAGCGCATTGGCGGCGGTTGCGCCGCTGGGGCGTAGTTGGAGACCTTGTTTTAGCGCGACAGCTTCGGCCGTTTTCTCAGGATTGGCAGACAGTTCTCCCAGCCAAGGATGCTGCCGGGGCAAGTCGTAAAGTCCACGGGCCACACGACGAAGAATTCCTTTCTGAGCGAGGCGGGAAAGTGATTTATCGACTGACGCACGGGCTCCAAAGTCAAGAAAGTGCATTGCAGAAAAAACTGAAGCACTCTTGATGGCACGAATACGCTTAAGTATCCTCGCTTCAAGGCTTTGTGTTGATTTTTTCCTACTCATTCTGTCAGAAATAATAACTAATTTTTCGGACAAATCAAGTCATTTCATGCCTTCGGTCCCTGACGAAAATTGCTTGACTAGTTAATGCCCGGCGCCGTTGAGAGGAACTTCCAGCACTTCCTCACATCAGGGCTCTCGGGGTCGGTCATGCTTTTTTACTCAGGGCTCTCGGGGTCATGCTATTTTACGATTTCTCAAACCGGGGAATTGCGTTTCCCTGATCGGCTTGCTCCGACAGCGGGATGAATGGAGGAGAGAATTGACTTCATGAGCTGATTGACCTCCGTGGAAGGATTGCAGGGGGAGGAGGTCCCGGCAGTCTTTTGTTGCTTGCCCACCCGGTCCGCCCGCTGGATTGCGAAAATATGTAGATCGTAGGTCTGGATTAACTATTCATGTGTCCCGACACTGATCACCTGCAATTTTGGAAAGTAGGTTCGGTAGTAGCCACGATCCCTCGTGAGCAGGCGATCAGCGCTGACCTGCGCATTAGCACCAATCAGGAAGTCCGCAAGCATTCGATCCTTTGGATTGGAGCTCCGTTGCCTGTAACGGACGAATGCCCTTCCCGCCGCATGCAGCGCCTCAGGTCGAAATTCCTTAATGCTAATCTGCATCTCCGCAAGGGTCTCATGCATTTCACCTGGACTGAGGAAGTGGCCACTGATCTCGGCGACGACTACCGGACAGACGATCAGGGCACCTTTCATCCTTGCGGAATCCATCGCCTCAATCGAGGCCTCAGTAAAGGACGACGTGTCTCCGATCAAATCGATCAGAACATTCGAGTCAATGGCGGTGGTCATGACTCAGTCCAAGTCACCTTTGGCAACCGATCCACGCAGGACATCCATGGCTTCGCGGCTATCCCGGTAGGGAACTTTTGCTTTTGTGCCAATGCCCTGGAATTTCGAGAAAAAGCTGCCGGCATCTTCCTTGCGGGCTATGAACGTGCCATCAGGACCGAGGGTCATAGTAATTTTTGTTCCCGGCACCAGTCCAAGCGCCTCCCGGACACTGACAGGAACTGTGATCTGACCTTTCGAACTAATCGTCGTAACCGTAGCTTTACTTAACTGGTAAAGCGCTTTTTGTAAAGAATTTTGCCTAGTGCGGTTTCTGCAAGCCTAAACTGAAACTCAATTCAATCGCACTCATTCGAACATCTGCCATGCCTGAACAAGAGGGCAATGACCTGGGCTTCAGGACCAGTTTCATTTTTCAACTTTAAGTACTTTGGTTGATCCTCTCCTCCAGTTTTTTCAGGGTGCCCATGACACCTGAGAATGAAGCTGGTGCATCCAGAAACCTATCCAGCATTTCCCGGTAATCCCGTTCCAATTCCGGTATCCCGTTCCCCCGGGTGGCAGCTATCCCGCATCCTTGATAGGGAAATCTGGAACCGCATTATCGAAAACCGGCATGACACCCAGGAAAACTCACTCGAAGGAAATAATACTCGGCTTGTCAACGCGTAATTGACCAGCAGCTGAATGATCTCCCTCCACCACCTTATCTTGGCGGTCTTAGCGACCTTGGCGCGAGCAAATCTACGTAAGGCGGCGCCGGGTCTATACCCGCCCAATATAGTCCGCGAGGCTTACTTTGCTATCAGCTCTTCAACCTTGGAGAGAAACTGGCTGCGATTCACCTCGTTGGTGGAAAGGAGGCGGGTGCCGTTGTCATCGACTAATACGAGGGCGGGGATGCCGCTGCTTTCGCTGGAGGGAACCCATGGGCTGTTGATCATTTCAAAGTCAATTGCGGGAAAATCCATTTGGTAGGAATTCATATACTTGAGCATATCTTTTTCAGAATCGTCAGATCCGACCAACACCACTTCCACCGGGTGAGAGCGCCTTGCGGTTTTGCTCCATTCCACAAGGCCGGGTGTGAATTTGCGGCATGGCGGACACCAGCCAGCAGAGTAATATAGGATGTAATATTTCGGCGGACCGCCGGGGGTTTTAGACAAGCTGGCCGTTCTTCCGTCACGATCCACCAGAGAGTTTTTGAAATGATTGGTGAGCTGCCCCGGGCCCGAACTAACGACTGGTCTGGGAGGACTAACCGGCTGAGGCACGATCACGGGCTGAGCAGTCTGCGGGCGTGGTGCCGGAACGGGGATTGGAGTGCCGACGCCAGCGTTCCTGACATATTCGATGTCCTTCGGGGAGAGAGTATCGATCGGAAAATCCATAAACGAACGTTCGGATACGCTGATGGTCACATTGGTGCCGTCGGAGTTGCGAAATTTGCCTTCGATTAACTCAGTGCCATCCTTGGATAACCATTTGCGAATTTCGTGCGCATCAGCATGGTGCGCGGCCGAGATGAGAAACAGAACCCCCGCCAGACACCAGAGAAAAGGATTTTTCATGGCAAAAACCTATCGTAAGCTGGATCGCACGACAAGGAAGTTATGCTCGCGCACATGACTCGATGGCCGACCTGCGGTTTTTTAAATCACGCGATTGTCATTCCAGGATGCGGATCTTTTTGGGGGTCGACCCTGCGCCGGAAATCAGTTGCTCCCGCAAAGTTGGCACCTGTGTCGCGGCGGTCGGAGCTGCGGACGACACCGCAGCATTCCCGCCAAGGGCCTGCTTTAGAGCGCCTTCGACCATTTGCGAGCAATGGATTTTCATCGGCGGCAACGCGCCCAGCGGGGCTGCCAGATCCGTCCCACTCATCTCCATGGCTTCTTCTGCGGTTTTCCCGACAATCAACTCAGTAGCCACACTTGCGACGGCGATCGCGGTTTCGCATCCGAAGGATTGAAAGGTTGCCCGGTCGATCACTTTGCGGCCGTCCTTTTCGGTAAACTTCACCCACATCCGCAACATGTCGCCGCAGTCTTCGCTGCCAGCAGTGCCGACTGCATCCGCACCTGCCATCTCTCCCACATTTTTGGGATCCCGCAGCGCCTGGGTGATTTTGTCGTCAATGGTTTCGCTCATAAAATTATTCCAACTCGTAACGTGGAATCGTGGAATCCACCTCAACACTGAACGCATCGATCCCGCCCAGCAGTCCCTTCACATTTGTAAATGCGTGCCCCGCAAAATACGCAGCCGCATCCAGGCTTCGTGTGCCAAGGTGATCCACCAGCACCAGCAAATCCTCTCGGGGCCAGAACGATTGAATCTCGCTCATCAATTCCTCTGTAAAAAAATGTGAGCCTGGGATTTTGACCGCGTCAAATTCTTCACGTGTACGGATGTCGACCAGCTTATACGCGCTTCCCGACTCCATCACATCCTTAAGCTCTTTCGGATGGATGAGCATTTCCCGATCCGCATCATGCGCCTTTTCTAAATAGGCAATCACCTCGTCCAGCGGAATTCCCTCATTCCGCGTGCAAACCGTCTCCAGAAATTCGTCGGGAGAAAATCCGCACTGACTGCAGCCACCTAGGTGGAAGCCTTTAAACAGCGCCCGCTGCGCACCTGGCATCACACGCAAAATCTCGCGCATCGTCATCCCCCCATGGATTGCGGCAGTCGTTGATTCCGCCATACTATGAGAGCTCCTCAGCCACCGCGGGAGTGGCAGATTGTGCTTTCTCCAGTGCGGCTTCAAACGCATGCCACGGAAGAGTTGCACATTTCGTGCGCATCGGAAATTTCCTCACTCCGGCCAGCGCCGCCAAATCCCCAAAGTCTTTAGGCACGGCGCCTTCCTCATCTTGCACCAGCAAGTCCACAAATCGTTTCGAAAGATCCAGTGC
>JBGTCP010000507.1:0-4288 GCA_041748815.1 Chthoniobacterales bacterium | reverse complement strand
TCATCCCATAGCCCAGGGCAAGCGCAGCGCCGCCCTGGGTCACAGGGAAAGAAGGTCCTCTGCCCTGTAGGGGCAGTATCCCAAAGCGGCCTTAAGTTAGCGCCATTCAGGACTGACCCCTGCGGAGCGATGTGACCCCTGCGGGGCTACAACTTGAAACCGAGGAATTGCCTTCGACGACATCGGCAAAGGGATTCAGTGAGAAAGCCGGGAACGAGATCGCCCGGTGGAGCTTCAGCAGGGATTTTTACATACACTTTACGCATGAATCCACACCTGCGAGTAGGATGCGTTCATGAAGATGCTCATATTCGTTATTGTATCAGTGGTGTTATCCGGAGCTTCAGCACTGGCTGAAGAGCCCGAAACCATACGTCTTGCAGAGTCCGGTTTCCGCCTGGTCCGCGAGGTTCGATTTCAGGGAAGGGACCTTTTTGATTTGGCTATCGAAGCCGGAATGTATGAGCGGAAGGGCAGAGAACATCTGCCAGGTGGTGAGCAGGGGGCTGTTTTCGCCGGAGGGAGAACGTGGCACGGAAGCAACGGAGTCGGGTTGGTGGCCTATGATCCAAACAGGAAACGATATGCAATTTACTATTTTCAGGATACGGCCGTCCCTGGACAACATCTTAACATTGTCTACTCAGACCACGACATCATTATGTTCGCCAACTCCCCTCACAGGGAGATCCCGGACGTGAAACCTTCATTGGAGGTTTATTCAGTGAAACACGATCGTTTCGCCCGTGTGGAGGAAATTTCAACGCAGGGAGCCAGGTGGGGAAGATCCGATATGGCAGCACTTGCGGCTAGGAAGCCAGGACTGATTGGCCCCTCAGTATGGTGGGATCATACTGGGTATTCAGAGGATAAATGGATTTCTATTACCGAAGCGTCGCTGTGCAGACCTGAGCGCGTCACTCACCATGATGATGTCATCACGCTTGAGTATCACACGGGCTGGGGTGTCGATGAATTTGTGACTGCGCTTCAATTCAGGCGGAGCGATCTCATAAAGGCAATTGACAAGATGGCTATCGAGGCCCCCATCCCTTAACGAACCAGTCTTGCGGCCGACCAAATCACTCTAGTGAATTTATGTGGCCCGAAAATCCTGATCAACCATAAGCCAGCCAGGGCTGGAGCCATTTTTCCATTTCGGCAAAGGAGACACCTTTGCGCTTCGCGTAGTCTTCGATCTGATCTTTGCCGATCTTGCTGATTCCAAAATACTTCGACTCGGGATGGCTGAAGTAGAGACCGGAGACTGCGGAACCTGGATGCATGGCCATGCTCTCAGTGAGTGACACGCCGCAGCGTGCTTCCGCATCAAGAAGCTCAAACAGAGTGCGCTTCTCGGTGTGATCAGGTTGGGCGGGGTATCCGCCAGCCGGACGAATGCCACGGTATTTTTCGCGGATAAGTTCATCATGAGTGAGATCCTCCGGTTTTTCGTAACCCCAGAGAACGCGGCATTGTTTGTGCATCCACTCGGCAAAGGCTTCTGCAAGTCTGTCAGCAACGGACTTCACCATGATCGATGAGTAATCATCATGCTCTGCTTTGAATTCATCGGCCATCGCATCCGCACCGTGAATGCCGCACACAAAGGCACCAATGAAGTCCTCACGTCCGGACTCCTTCGGAGCCAACAGATCTGCCAATGCGTAATTCGGTGTGTCCTTTTTAATCTGTTGCTGACGGAGTGAATGGAATACCGCGCGCACCTCAGAACGGGCGTCGCTGGCGTAAACCTCAATATCGTCACCCACGCTGTTTACCGGAAAAAATGCGCATACTCCTCGCGGTGAGAAACGCTGCTTCGCAACGATTACCTCCAGCAACTCTGTCGCATCGACATAGAGCTTTCCGGCCTCTGTTTCCACACTCTCCTGGAATTCCGGCAGCGCGCTCATGAAGCGTTGCGTGTCGCTGTGCCAGCGTCCGCGCAGTTCCCACGCATGGAAAAACGGGGACCAATCGATGTAAGGGATCAAAGCTTCGATACTGACTTCAAGATCGGTCGCTCCATCGATGCGTGAGTCCTGAACTGTGCGAATGCCTGTGAATGCGGGCACCGCAATCTCCTGGGTCGTCCAATCAAATTGCCAGCGCTTTTCGCGAGCAGCTTCGATGGAAATCAGCTTCGATGCGTCGTCGCGGCTGGCATGTTTTTCGCGCAGGTCGTGTTGTTCCGTTGCGTTTTTTGCCGCGAGAACCTTTCGTTGTTCAGGATTGAGGAGCGCACTCACGACCGGCACCGAACGTGACGCATCCAGCACGTGGATGACCTCGCCATCATAGTGCTGCGCGATTTTCACAGCAGTGTGTGCCTTGCTTGTCGTCGCACCTCCAATGAGCAAAGGCACTTTGAACCCGAGCCGTTGCATTTCCGATGCGACATGCGCCATCTCATCCAGCGAAGGAGTGATGAGTCCGCTGAGACCAACAATATCGACATTTTGTTTACGCGCCTCATCGAGGATGCGGTCGCAAGGCACCATCACGCCGAGGTCGATCACGTCGAAGTTGTTGCACTGCAGGACAACGCCCACAATATTTTTCCCAATGTCATGCACGTCGCCTTTGACGGTGGCCATGAGGACGCGGCCTTTTTGCGTGGTATCTTTGGTGCGTTTTTTCTCCTCCTCCATGAACGGCAGCAGATAAGCGACTGCCTTTTTCATCACACGCGCACTTTTCACGACTTGGGGAAGAAACATTTTTCCTTCGCCGAAAAGATCGCCCACGATATTCATTCCAGCCATGAGCGGACCTTCGATCACCTCAATCGGGCGCTCATATTGCTGCCGCGCCTCTTCCACATCGACCTCGATGTGATCGACGATGCCTTTGATCAACGCATGGCTGAGGCGGGATTGCACGTCCTCGTCACGCCAGGTATCCACGGCGGCTTCGACCTTGCCTTCCCGCGTGAAGCCCTCCGCAAACGTGATGAGACGTTCGGTGGCATCGTCGCGGCGGTTGAGGAGCACATCCTCGACTCGCTCACGCAAATCGGGCGGGATTTCTTCATAAATCTCAAGCATGCCGGCATTCACAATACCCATGTCCAATCCAGCGCGGATCGCGTGATACAAAAAAGCCGAGTGCATTGCTTCACGCACCGGATTATTGCCACGGAAGGAAAACGAGATATTGCTCACCCCGCCACTCACTTTGGCATGTGGCAAGTTTTCTTTGATCCACTGGGTCGCGCGAATGAAATCGACCGCATAGTTATTGTGCTCATCCATGCCGGTCGCAACGGTGAGGATGTTTGGATCGAAAATAATGTCCTGTGGCGGAAATCCAACCTCCTTGGTGAGGATGTCGTAACAGCGCAGGCAGATCGCAATACGCCGCTTATACGAATCGGCCTGACCCGCTTCATCAAATGCCATCACGACCACTGCTGCACCGTAACGACGAATGATCCGGGCCTGCTCGCGGAATTTATCCTCGCCTTCCTTGAGGCTGATGGAGTTCACGACACCTTTGCCTTGGAGACATTTCAGACCGGCTTCCAGGACGGTCCATTTGGAACTGTCCACCATCACTGGCACGCGTGCGATGTCGGGCTCGCTGCCTATGAGATTGAGGAAGTGCACCATTGCTTTCTCAGAATCCAGCATACCCTCGTCCATGTTCACATCAATGATCTGAGCACCGTTCTCGACCTGCTGGCGCGCCACGACGAGCGCCTCATCGAATTGCCCATTCTTGATAAGTTTCGCAAAACGGGGTGAGCCGGTCACGTTGGTGCGTTCACCGATATTCACAAACATCGACTCCGGCGTGATCTTGAGCGCATCCAATCCACTGAGATGCAAAGTTGTGTCCGCCTGCGGCACTTCGCGCGGCGGGATTCCGTGCACGAGATCGGCGATGGCGCGGATGTGGTCCGGCGTTGTGCCACAGCAACCGCCTACGCCATTGAGCCAGCCGTTTTCCGCCCACTCGCGCAATTGCGGTGCCAGCGAATCCGGTGTCTCCGGAAACCCCGTAGGAAGCAGAGGATTCGGTAATCCGGCATTTGGATAACAGGTCAGACGCACTGGCGCGATGCCCGATAGTTCCTCAATCAGCGGCCGCATTTCCTTGGGACCGAGCGCGCAGTTCATTCCCACACTCACGAGTGGCACATGGCTGATCGAATCCCAAAATGCCTGCACGGTCTGCCCTGTCACACCGCGATCGCTCCCGGCTTGAATAAACGTCACCGATGCCATCAGCGGTAGCCGGTAGCCGATTTCATCGAACAGTTTCTCTATCGCAAAAAATGCTG
>JBGTCP010000506.1:0-10344 GCA_041748815.1 Chthoniobacterales bacterium | reverse complement strand
GCAACCTCGACCGGGCATTGTGGATGTAGTTCTAACGACGTTGCGCCAAACTCTGGAGCCGGGCTACGGTTGGCCCGCCACGAGCAAGTGCAATCTCTCCGTCGTCTCCTCGCGGTGGAGTCTGCCAGCCGCCACATCGAGGACGAGGGCCTCCCATTCGGAACTGTCCGGTGCGGGTTCCTGCCCGTTGATCTTGAGGAACACCAGGGCTGTGGCCAGCGCAACGCGTTTATTGCCATCCAGAAATGGATGATTTTTGCACAGGTAAAAGAGATAGGCTGCTGCGATTTCCACTGGATCGGTGAACATCGGATTCCCGAACATGCTTGCCTTGGGCGCTGCGAGGGCCGAGTCCAGCAAGGCCCTGTCGCGGATTCCCTGGAGACCGCCATGTTGCTGCAGGACGCGGTCATGAATCTCGATCACTTGATCGATGCTTGGATGCCACCACTCACTCATGGCTAAGACAGTTTTTTCAAAGTCGCACTGTAATCCGCCAGCACATCCTTCACGGTCGAAGAAAACGTCTCCTCATCCACCGTCTTCCGGATCGGCTCGATCATGATCGTGCCTTCCTCACGGACTGTCACGTTGACCTCTGCGCCGGGTCGGAGCCCAGTCAGATCCATGAGGGTGCGGTCGATGATGAGCGCGTGGGAATTGCCAACTTTTGTGATGGTCTTGATCATTGTAAAACAATGTATTACAATGCCTGCAATGTCAACACGCAGCTCAGTATCGCAGTGTCACCCACTTGCCCTTGCGAAGTGCGCACTCTGGATTGGGACGGCCGAGTTTGCGAAACGCGTCGACCACATCAGCCTCCTGTGAGCGCATAATGCCGGACAACAGGAGGCGGCCGCCGGGTTGAAGTGATCGTAGCAACTTCGCGGCTGACTCGACCAACAAACCACTGTAAAGATTGGCGGTTACGAGTGCGAACAAACGCTGGGGTTCCCAACCACGGATGTCGCGCTTGTGAAACTGCACGCCTGCGATTTGATTGGCCTCCGCGTTGATCTTCGCTGTGCGTATTGCTTGCGGATCAAAATCAAAGCCTTCCGTTTTACCGGCGCCCAAAACTTTTGCAGCGAGGCAAAGCACGCCCGTGCCGGTGCCGGCATCCAGGTGCGACCATCCGGGCTCTGTTTCGGCGGCAAAATCCACCAGCCAGCGGAGACAGGTCGCGGTGGTGGGATGATCACCAGTACCGAAAGCAAGACTCCCGGGAACCAGAAGCACGTGGCGGTCGGGATATTTTGCACGCAGCGCCGCTGCGGAGTCCGCATCGGGCGCAAGGACGAGGCGATCACGGATGAGAATTGGCTGCAAGGCATGTGCCTGACTGGTTTGCCATGCATCGGCTTTGGTCTCCCTCACGGATCCGCCGAAGCTTTTTTCAAGGATGCGCGCGGTGGGCTCATCCACGCGATAAGCTTCGATGCGGATGGAGGATTTGCCGGGCAGCGCGGTGACGACGAGGCACTGTGGGTCCAAAAACCGGAGCCGTTCGAACCAGGCATCCTCCCATTTCGAGGAGGCCAGCTTGGACCACACCCACATTGTTTGCGACAGCGATTTGCTCATTCCGGGGAAGATGCTATTTTTGGCACCCTTTATGCATCATTAATATTCATGAAATATTTCTTAATTGTGTTCCTCCTCACCCTCGCTGCCCTCACCCCCGCTCATGCAAAAGGGCCATGGCTTACCGACATGCAACAAGCTCAAGCTCTGAGCAAGGAGACTGGACGCCCGATCCTTGCGGTCTTTGTGGGATCCGACTGGTGCGCGCTGTGTTTTGCCATGGAGAAAAAAACCTTTGACTCCAAGGCGTTTTCCGACTTTGCCGATCAAAACCTCATCCTTGTGGAGGTCGATCTCCCGCGTAATAAGCCTCTGCCAAAAGAGCTGCGGCGTCAGAATGAAAATCTCGCCTTTAAATATGACGTGGTGACATTCCCGACGAGTGTTCTGCTGGATGGAAATGGCAAACGCCTCACCACAGTGCGCGGTGGCGTATTTGAACCTGCGGATTTTCTGAACCGCATCCAAGGCCACATGCTGAGGCCCGCTGGCATTTCACGTTGAAGAAAAACCGCCACGCTGGCGGGCAGTCCCTTATTTAAGGACTTTCTTGCCGATTGACCGCAGATCCTCAGGGATTTTACGCGTGATGAACGGGTGCTGAGGTGGCCGCTGCGATTTGCCTGAGGGCGTCGCGACGGGCAGGTGGACCGTCACGGTGGTGGGAAGTTCGTCCACGCGGTTGTGAATTTCGAGGAATCCTTTGTGAGCATCCAGTATGTGTTTGGCGGTTGCGAGTCCCAGTCCAGGGCCGACATTTTTGGTGGAGAAAAAAGGTTCCGTGGCGTGGGCGAGGGCATCGTCATCAAAGCCGGGTCCGTTGTCGGATATGTGCACCAGCACTTTTTCACCCGACCGCTCGGCACGGACGCTGACCACGGGCTGCTTTTGAGATGCCTGCAAGCTATTGCGTGTCAGCTCGAGGAAAACGGGCGCCAGTGCTTTGCCGTGCCCGCGCACTTCATTATCCAGGTTGGCTTTATCCGCATCCAGCCGCGCACTCAAGGCCGGATGCAGTCCGCTGGCGGCATGGAAGGCATCGTAAACGAGCTCACCCACCGTGACAAGATCATCACCCGAGATGTCTTCACGGCCGAGGAAGAGCATTTGGTTGGAAAAACGTGAGAACCGTCGCACGGCATCGCCCATCGTGCGATTGAGCGAAACCCGGAACGCTTCATCGTCCAGCGATTCATTCAAGAGCTGATAATGAGCCGAGAGTGGGGCAACTGCATTGCCAAGCTCATGCGAAAGCCCGGCAGCCATTTGCCGCACAAAAGCTGCCCGCTGCTTTACAAAATCCCCGGTATCCGTCGCGCCGATAATGGGAGCGGTGGGCCTGATCGATCGGGCCAGATGGGAGCAGGCGGAAAAAATATCCAGCAAGGCGGATTCTGAGCAGGGTTTTCCCAACAAATTATCCCCAAGCAGGAAAATACCGGCACACAGCTCGACCGATGTGGCGAGGGGCATGGCCACCCGGGCGCGCCACACTGCCATCTCCGCAAGAATCTCCGCGCTCAGGAGAGCTGCTCCGGCGTCGGCGTGCACGATCATTGTGCGCCAGGAGAAATATTCCACCAAGGCGGATTTTTCAGAAAGTTGGAGGTCCCTTAGCAGATCGGCGCCCGCGCCCGCCGAGCCCATGACGCGGTAGATGCGATCCTCTGCGGGGCCGGATGCGACGAGCACAGATGCGTGTGCCAGGCCATAACGATTCACCGCGCGTGCACAGAACAACTCGCATTCCTCCACCCAGGCGGGACGCAATGAAACCTCCGGTCGCCCGGCGCCTTCAAGTTCAGTTTGTGAGTGGGAGTTCAAATCTAAGATTGCTCAAGGCCAACAGCTTGCGCTGCCACAGGGGCGGCAGGTAACGAGCTCGCAGGAGTAGTGTGCATTTTTTGTGCCGTATCCATGGGTATTTCCAAACGAACCACGGTTCCCCACCCTTCTTTACTGAAAAACCGGACTCTTCCCCCATGCAGCAACACGACTTTGCGACATATTGCCAGCCCTAGTCCGAAGCCGCGATTTTCATCCCCGGTGTCCTTGGTGGTAAAATAAGGATTGCCGATTTTTTTCAAATGCTGCTGTGACATCCCCTGGCCGTTGTCCTGTACATCGATCCGGCAGACTTTCCGCCCGTTGATGCCTTTGACGCAGAGTGCGCTGAGCTCGATGGCACCCGCTGGCGGACAGGCGTGGATGGCATTCGAGATCAGGTTGCCGATAGCCCGTTTGAGCAGGATGAAGTCCGCCGGGATCTCCAAATCGTCCGAACCATGCACCACGGTGCTGAGCCGTTTGAGCTTCAATTGTGAATGGGCCAGCTCGACACATTGCCGCAATAATCCGGCGACCGCCACGTTCTGCAATTTAAGGGACCGCGTGTCGGAGAAAAATAGAGATTCGCGGATGAAGGAGCGGACGGTTTCAAGGTTGCGGGAGGCGGAAGGCAGCAATCCGTCCCGCAGTTCCGCAGAGTCTCCATCCTCCTGGAGCACCTGAAAGTACGTGGACACGGGAGTGAGGAGGTTATTCAAATCGTGAGCAATGCCTTGCGACATCCGCCCGAGCAGGTCCATTTCCTCGGAGAGCAGGAGTTGATTGGTCAGCCGGGAATGGTTGATCAGCAGAGACAGTGAATGCATGAGATCGGTGAGAAATTCCAGGTCACGTGGCGTGAATGAATCCCCGCTTTTTTTCGGCCCCAGAAGCAATAACCCGATCACCTGCTCGCCAGCACGGAAGACGAGGCAGATTTCCAATCCAAGGCCTTGGATTGCATAGCGTGCTTCGTCTGCCAGCGAATGCTGCAAGTGGCCCCCATGGTGCAGGCTGAGACTCAGATATGCTGCATCTGTATTGTAAAAATAGCGCACCATTGGTGAAGTTCCTTCCAAAGATTGCACCATCTGCAATGAGGCGGGCAGCGGCTTGACTGCAAGGAATGCTTCACTTTGCTCGTCCTTGAGAAGTGTTGCGTGTTGCGAAATCCCGATGACCCCCGAAAGCAGATCGTCCAACTCTTCCAGAAGCTCAGCCTGCGTGCGGAAAGCCGGGATGCGTTTCAGGAAAGCGGAGATGCGGTCGTGGTACTCGAACCGGTCCCCGAGCAGTTTTCTTTCAAGCCCGACACTGTGTTCGCCGAAGAGTTTCGGGAAAAAAATTGAGGCGCCGAGCGTGGAAATCACGATCACAATAAATGCCGCAAAAAATGCAAAAGGCGGGAAGCTGCCCGCCGGTGCGAGCCACCCGAAGAGCAGCAGCAAGACGAGGCTGCCGATCCAGACGAATCCCAATCGCACCATTTTCGCCGCCACGCGGGAAAGGACCACTTGCACGTCGAGCAGTTGATGTTGCAGCAGACTGTAGGAGACAAAAATGCCGTAAAGCAGTGCCGCGACGCTGCCCACAGGGATCACATATACCGGGGTGAAAGGGTAGTTCGCGATACCCATGACAGGCAGCAGGTCGTGCGTCCCCGCAGCTACGACTACGGCTTGAGCGGCTATCAAAAAATCCAGCCGTGTCCGATGCAAAGGGGGCACTCTTTGGCGATGATTCAGGAGCATGAGGATCGCAAGGAACACAGCCACATAAGAAAATGCCCACGCCCAGAACACCGGCCCGGGCACCACCTGCCACATCCCGCGGTCCACCGAATACCACACCCTCTCGATAAAAAGCTCCGTCGTATTTGCAAAAGCGAATCCACCGTAAACCAGATACATCCCGAGCAAAAATCGCGGGCGGTCGATATCCACAATGCACATCGTGAGATGCACCAGCGTGACCGGTAGAAACAAAATCCCCAAATACATCACCCTCGCCCAGAATAACGCCAGGTGAATTTCAAAAATCGAAAGCGTGAGCAGGAAATACTGTCCCACACTCCAGAACACAATCGCACAGCCCCAGAGGGTGAATGCACCCTTGACCTCACGCCGCAGCGGACGCGAACTCACGAATGCCACCAGCACAAGATTGCAGAACGCGGCAAGAAGCGGGATGATGGATTGGTAGGTCATAGCCCGGTGGCTTGTGTATCAACCGGGGGGCCAGGTCAGTTTTCGAGAGCCTAATAAATGAATGTGCAGATGCGGCACTGCCTCGCCGGCATCGGCGCCGTTATTGATCACCAGCCTGTAACCACTTTCTTCAATCCCCAGGATCTTTGCGGCTTCGGCTGCTGCTTCGAGACACTTCCCGAGAAGCAGAGTGTCTTCACCCGCCGCCTCCGCGACCCGCGGGATGCATTTCTTCGGGATGACCAGACAATGCACAGGAGCCACCGGAGTGATATCGTGGAACACGAGCACTTCATTCGTCTCGTAAACCACATCGGCAGGAAGCTCCCGGGCAATGATTTTTTCAAAAACAGTCATCCGTTCAGAATGCAATCAAGAGAGTGAAAAGGCAACGACGCCGTCACCCGATCCAGAACTCAGCCGGGCACGCAGAAAATACAGGATCTCATTCCGCAAAGTGGTGCAACTCGACTTCCAGCGCTTCGCTTCGCACATCTTTTTCACCGCGTAGGGCAGGCCGGAAAACCGCATATTCGTGATACCGGCACCCTGAAGTTTATCGATCTCTGAACTTAAGAGATCAAAAAATGCCAGTTCATATCCATTGCCGGCCTTATCGGCCAGCTCGGCAAGCGGCACGGTGACCGGCGGCGGCGATGGGGCAAAATACTCTGCCACTTCACCATATCCGATCACCTGCAGGACAGAGCGTACGGCTTTGTGCAGGCGTGCCGTGGTGACCACCGTGCCGTGGTAATGTCCATCCAGAAACCGCTTCACACTCTCGGTTACATGGCCTGCCAGCCACCAGTTTTCATAGCCTGCTTTATGCGCGGCCTGCATCAGGGCATTTTGCAGCCAGTGGTCCTCGAAGCCCGTGGTGTAGGCCTCGCCATGGCTGATGAGCGGCATATTATCGCGTAGCGAGATCATGAGTGTTTAGCCTCGGCAAAAAGTTCCTGTTGATAACGGTTTGGTCGGGGACGTTTTTCTAACAGCTGGATTTCATCAATAAATTCCCCGATGTCTTTGAATTGGCGGTAGACCGAAGCATACCGCACGTAGGCGACCGGATCCAGCTCATGGAGCCGCTCCATCACTTTGGTGCCAATGACCATGTGCGAAATTTCGCGGAAATTTTCCGCCTCCAGCTCGTCGGAGATTTCATTGGCAGCGGATTCGAGGTCCTCGATGTGGATCGGGCGTTTCTGGCAGGCTTTGATCATGCCGCCGAGGAGTTTTTTGCGATCAAATGGCTCGATGCGTCCATCGCGTTTGACCACGCGCAAGTCGGCCCGCTCGATCTCCTCGTAGGTGGTGTAGCGATGGCCGCAGGAAATGCATTCCCGGCGCCGCCGGATGGCATCTCCGTCGCGGGAGACCCGGGAGTCGACCACCTTGTCGTCCATCGATTGGCATTTCGGGCAGCGCATGGTAAAAAAATGAATGTGCCGCGCACACTCGCTAGCTTGTTTTAATCCAATATCTAGTGCCGTCAATGATTTATACTCTACATTTAGTGGTTGCGTGTGAAACCAACTCCGTGCAATACCCCTTCACTCTCCTGCACAAGAGGACTTGTCACTAGTCGTCCTGCCATGCTATGAAGTACGATAACCACATTTGCTTTCCGCAACCATCCCACCTGAGCACAAAATTATTTTGAGCCAACCCCGTCCGCATTCACATTTCCATAAAACCCAAGGATGGAACCCGCAGTCCTGAACAGCTGAACCACCGAGATGCCTGAACTGCACAAGCGGGGAGAGAAACTGCCCATTAAAAACCGGCTTCTGGGGAATCTGGCGGCCTTCGCGGGCTGCCTGCTGGCGGCTGCGTTCACCTTGTGGTTGGCCGGAGTGCATACCGGCGTTTCCCTGATCTGGCTTCCCAGCGGCGTGGTGATTGCGGCGGCCGTGCTGGCAGGGCTCAGCGCATGGCCAGGCGTTCTTTGCGCCATGCTCCTGGCAGGATGGTGGGTCAACGGAAGCCTGATCTTCGCGGCGGCGATGGGTATTGGAAGCGTGGCCGGGCTGGTGCTCGCCCATTACTTACTCGTCAAACGCACCGATTTCTCGCCGGAGATCTCGCGGCTCTCGGATGCACTGCACCTGATCGTTTCAGCGGGCATGGTCAGCACTATCCCCATGTCGCTGTTCGCTGTGACTGGGTATCTACTATCCGGTGGCGAGGCGACTCCGGGGTGGACATGGCTGACTGTGAACTGGTGGCTCGGCGATTTCATTGCCACCCTTGTCGTGACACCGGTCATTCTCACATGGGCATCATGGCACTGGGATAAATCCTCCCTGCGGGTCGGGCGGATTCTCGAAGGCACTATTATCCTCATCGCCCTGAGTCTTGCGTCATGGATAGCCTTTTCCTGGCAGCAGATCCCGCACATGGCAAACTACCCGTTCACCATTTTCCCGTTTCTCATTTGGGCGGCAGTGCGGTTCGGTCCCCGCGGTGCTGCGAGTTCCACACTGCTGGTGGCGGCTTTTGCGGTCTCCGGCACATCGCACAATTGGGGGCTTTTTTCCAACCTCGTGGAAACAATGAGCGGGATCGACCATGTTTCCGAGATCATGCTTCTCGCCTTCCTCGGAGCAGTGGCCCTCACCGGCTTAATGCTTTCCTCCGTCACCTCAGAGCGCGAGTCAACAAGCGCCACACTTGCCAACAGCGAAGAGCGCTACCGGTCCCTTTTCAATGCTAACCCGCTCGCTCTCATCATTTACGATCCGAAGACTTTAAAAGTCATAGAAGTCAATCTCGCTGCCATGGACATCTACGGATTCTCCGTCGAAGACTGGTCCAGCAGCGTTCTCAAAAACATCGCTGAAAAAGACAAGGCCGCTTGGAGAAATTTTTTGCAAAGTGAGCTGTCCGAGCGCTGGGAAGGCCGACACATCAATGCCACCGGCGACAGCCTCGAGGTGATTGCTCACCGTTACGAGGTTTATTTTAATGATGGTGATGCGCTGCTGCTCTCGATCGAAGATGTCACAGAGACCCGCCACGCCCGCGCAGCCCTGCTGGAGACGGAACAAAAACTCGACCTCCATCTCCAACAAACCGCCCTCGGCATGATCGAGTGGGACACAGAAGGATGTGTCAGATCGTGGAACGCGGCCGCTGAAAAAATCTTCGGCTTTTCAGCTGCAGACGTCCTTGGCAAAAACATTTTCCACCAGATCGTCCCGGGCTCGGATCAGAGTCTCGTAAAAGGAGTTTTTGATAAACTGTACGAAAAACAGGGAGGATCGTTCAGTAGCAACAATAACCTGCACAAAGACGGCCGGATCCTCGTCTGTGAATGGTTCAATACCCCATTGATCGACCAGGAGGATCATGTCCGAGGCATCGCATCACTCGTCCACGACATCACCGAGCGCGAGAGCGCTTCAGTAAAATTGCGTCAATCGGAGGAAAAATTCCGAAGCGTGATTGAAGCATCTCCACTGGGCATCCATATTTTTGAACTCAACGAAAGAGATGATCTCATCCTGATCGGTGCAAACACAGCCGGAAACCGGGCGCTCGGATTCGGGGATGATAATTGCATCGGCAGGAAGCTGGAAGATGCCTTCCCGACCTTGCGAGGCACGGATATCCCGGTGCGTTACCTCGAAGTTGCCAACGGCGGCGCTGCGTGGTCGGCAGATCAAGTGACGTACGACGGTGAGAAAGTGGCAGGCGCTTTTGAGCTGACTGCCTTCCGCACCGAAAGTGGACTGGTTGTTTCCATGCTGCTCGACGTGACCGAGCGCCGCCGTGCTGAAGAGGCGTTGAGGTTGCGCGAAAAAGCCATGGAAGCCACGACCCAGGGGGTTGTGATTTTCCGCAATCGTGGCGACTCCCTGCTGGAAGCCATTTATGCAAATCCCGCAGTCGAGCGCATCACGGGATATGCCGGCGAGGAACTGCTTGGCTGGAATTGGGATTTCTTTCTCGGCACAGCCAACCAGGGTCCCGAAGCCGCTGCTGTGAGGCGGGCCGCGTCACTCGGCCAACCCGCGCTTGCAGAGCTGATCGCATGGCGCAAGGACGGCACCACCTTCCAGGCAGGGTTTGCGCTTTCCCCCATTCGCAGCGAGGAAGACGAGGTGAGTCATTTCGTGGCCGTCCTCACCGATCTGGGACCCATGAAAAAACTGGAGGCTCAATTCCGCCAGTCACAAAAAATGGAAGCCATCGGCCGTCTCGCGGGAGGTGTGGCTCACGATTTCAATAACCTCCTCACTGCGATCATTGGCTACAACGATTTGATCCTCAACAAAACTGAACCCACCAGCGCCATTGCGGAGAGTTCCAAAGAAATCCAAAAAGCCGCCGAACGCGCAGCCGCATTGACGGGGCAGCTTCTGGCGTTCAGTCGCCAGCAAACCTTGCTCCCGCAACTCATCGACCTCAACGCCATCGTCGAAGGTGTCCAAAATCTCCTTGGCCGTCTCATTGGCGATACCATCAACGTGCGGGCTGAGCTTGCAGCAAACCTCGGCAAAGTAAAAGCCGAGCCGGGGCAAATTGAACAGGTCCTCATGAACCTTGCGATCAACGCACGCGACGCAATGCGCGATGGCGGCACCCTCACCATTCACACCGGCAACGTCATTGTCTCCGACACCCTTACCGACCGGGCCAACGACTTCCTTCCCGGTCCTTACGTCCTGCTTTCCGTTGCCGATACCGGCTCCGGTATGTCGCAGGAAGTCAAAGA
>JBGTCP010000505.1:0-6677 GCA_041748815.1 Chthoniobacterales bacterium | reverse complement strand
CCAGGTCGGCAGGGAGAAAATGAGTGATTTTTTAATTTGGAAACAGAAGTGTAATTCCCGCACGGATACCCCATTCGGGTCCGCCGTCGGGTGCGTCCAAGTAGTAGCGGCCACCGACGAAGACCTGCACTGGATGATTGCCGACCTTCAGCAACTGGGAGACGACGAAGTTCGCTGGCACATTCCACTGACTGTGTTCCCAGTCATACGTGGATTCTAGATTCACTGAGAAAGTGGTTTTTGTAGGAGTGATATAGGAGACAAACGGCTGAAGGAATGTGGCATTCGCGTCGTCGCGGGCATCATCCCCGGCGTAAGACCAGAGATGGTTGAAAAGCATTCCGAAGGACCATGGACCGGTCTGTTTGAGCGCAAGAGCAGTGGGACCAGCAGCCCATTTTTCCGAGCCCAGCAACGAGTCCGTGGCGGTTGGCCACAGCGCCACCGGACCGAAGGCAACAATCCAGCCCCCCACGGGTTCGGCAGGCGAAAAGAAGAAGCTTTGCACCGTGTCACCGAGTCCCGATGCGCTGCCGATGCCCGGCGCGGGTGACTCTGCATCGATCAATGGCAGAATGGTGCGGATGATTAAATTCCAGTCCTCATTGAGTGCAATGGGGACCACGGGTTGAACATTGAAGGTGAAACGGGTAGCATCGTTGATGCCTATGCCGAAGTCCCAGTTTGCCTGCAAAGGCACGCTGATGAGACTGGCAACAGGGTTGGCCAGTTTCTTGGCAAGGTCGCTCCCAGAAGGGCGAGCGGGTTCGGGTTCAACCGCGAAAGCGGCGGTCGATGAGAGAGCGCATAGGAGTGCTAGGGCGGAGGATTGGAAGGTTTTGGTTTTCATAGAATGTGTGTTGGGTTGAGAGGTTATTGTTCATTGAGCCACACGAGCGCGGCGGCCATATCGGTCTGCGGAAAATACTTCACCGGGCCTTTGCGAAGCCCCGCACCGGTGAATGCCAGTGCCTCCGCTTCCCAACGGTTGTCGCCGAGGATTGCTATGGCGGCAAAGTTGTCGCGATGTTCAAAGAAAAAATCCGTATCGGCCCAGGACTCGTTCTTTTCCCAACCCGTAAAATGCTCCAGCACGACCAGAAGTTTGATAGGACTTTCAGTTTTCAGTTTCTGCACAAAGACTTCCTGCACGGAATCGAGCTCGGATTTCTTCAGCAGGCCGCTGATATATAATGCCTGGATACTTGCGGAATGATGTTCAAGATGGGCGCTCATAAGATAGTTGGTTAAAATTCGTAATTTACTCCAAAGAAAACTCCGGCGGTGGATGCATCATATTGGAAGCCGCCTTTTTGATAATCCATACTGAGGTAACGGTAGCCAAGATCGGTGGAAAAACGGCGGCTCCACTGACAGCCGATTCCTGCAAATGCATTCACGGCAAGGTCCGACCCCACGCCAAAGCCACCGATGTCACCCCGGGCGGAGAGATAAAGGCTTTCCGTAAGATGAAGTCGTCCACGGAAACCCACGAACGGATCCACCCAGGATTTGCTTTGGGAAACCCTCTCCGGCACGGCGTCACGAATGCTTTTTTCGATAGCTTTGGAGAGTTGCTTCTTTGCTGTGTCCACGGCTTGAGCCGCTCTGGCGCGCGCTTTCCCGGCGGCTGCCCCGACTGAGGAGGCGACTTTCTCTTCCACCATCGCACGGGCCAGCGCCCTGTTCGCTGCCAGGATTTCTTTGCTTTGCTCCACCTTGCGACGGATCAACTCGCGCTCAACGGGAGTGAGATCCCCGACCGTTCTAATGATCTCTCTCAAGGCACGCTCTTCGACGGCTTTCTGCAAAACGCGGGAACGAACTTCGCTTCGAATGGCCTCCCGGCGGGCATCGCCGGCATCCGGCGGCAAGGCATCGATCTGTGCCTGTGCACGTTCCACTGCCTCTCTTACCCCTGCTTGGATTCTACCAACGGTCCCATCCACAATCCGATTACTGAGATCGTTGCTCACCCTTCGCACTCCTCCGGAATCGAGTTGGAAGTTGAGTTCGGTGCCCAGATACACATAGCGTGCCCCGGCCAGCAGATCAAGATAGCCCTGCTCCCCCTCCAACACGCGGTAGGCCAGAGCCACTTCTGCGAGGACCTGTTCCAACTGAACATCCACCGATGAGAGCACCCCGCCCGGCGTATCACCGCTCCCGGACATCTTCAAATAAAGCCCATCGAAAATTAGACCCCACCGCCGATGCCGGAGCTCCACTGTCGCCGCGGCAGTCATATCGAGATGGTCAAAGATCTTGTAGAATGGCAAATCCACCCCTACAGGTTCAAACCCTCCCACGCCAACATCCCCATTCAGTCCAGCCGCCCACATGGGAACTGAAAGAATAAGTGCCCAGTCCTTTTCCGGGGGCGATTCGATGACCGGCAGCATTTCCTGCGTTTGTCCGGCGCGGGTGCACTCGATGCCGGACAAAAATCCGGCAAAGAGTGCGCACAGCAGTGTGGTGGTTTTCATATGCGTGGACTTGCGGGCTGGACTCAATAAATGTCGATATTGATCGATCCGGCTGCCGGAGGTGGAACGGGATATCCTCCGACCACATCGATATCAATGTAAACAGTGCGTCCGCCATAGAAATAGGGATACATATAGCGCCCGCCGACCCGGTAATAATTGATACCGCGGTAGGCATAGGGAACAGCACCGCCGGGCAAACCGTAATAACCGCGGCGTCGCGCTTGCGAAACCTGGCGACCGGTCTGACGGGAGTCACGGGCGCCCTGGCGGCCCATAGCGCGATCAATTGGCGCAGCCTCAACAGAGACAGGCGCCAACACGGCAACAGCCACTGTGGCAACTCCGATCGCCGGAAGCATTTCTCCGATTATCATGATTGAGGTAAGAGCAATGGAAAGGGTAGTTTTCATAAGAAGGTATTCAGATTGTTTTTGTAGTTGTGTTTAAGGATCAGTTCATTATTGGAATCATTTCGATGGCTTGGCTTCCCGAGGGAATTTTCACCACGAAGTCGGACTCCTTGAGGGCCGGGTTCAGCTTCCAGTTGCTGAAGTCCGCCGAGATATTGAGGGGCTTGCCGCCTTCCACGGTGGGATAGGTCTGGACGATTCGGCGTGGAAGAGAGTCGCTGGTGGCGACCCAGAGCTGCCACGACAGGCCGTCCTGTTGAAAGGCCAGACGGTCACATTCCACACCGCCGATACTTTGTGTGCCGACATAAGTTGCCTGCCGGACGCCTTCCAGCATGAGTGCTTTTGGATCATTGACGAGAAGCTCGGCCACCGGTGGCATGAAGCCAAAGGTTTCATAGATACTGCGGACGGCGGTATCGATGTCTCCGGGGGCATCCACGACAGCGTGCGTTTGAGCGGCATGATCCACGAGGGTCAGTGTATTCCCGTTCAAGGCCATGGACCTTGGAGCGTTGCCGGATTGCATCCGGGCAGCGAGCTTGTCGGGCCGCTGAACAAGCACAGTCCCTGAGGTGGATTCCGCGATATTGGTCCCCGCAAAGAAGTCGGGAGACGCGGTGCGTTTGACATTCACGCTGAGCGTTTTGGCTCCGGCGAGTTTATCGGACATTCCGTCGAGCACGCTCGCGGTTTTATCATCAAGTTTAGCTTCCGGCGTGGTGACGCAGGATGTCAGCCCCGCCATAAGGGCGAGGGCAGGAACGAGCATAGTGTATTTTGTTTTCATGGGTGTTTGGATTGGGTTGAGAGTGAGTTGATTTAGTTATTTGTGTTTTTGGCGTGTAGTTTGAGAATGCGGGAAACTTCGGAGATTCCTTCGGGGTGCTGGTGACTTCCATGGCCGGAAGGAACGATTTTTTCCGAGTGAGCGGTTTCCATGTGGGTGCTCCAGTATGGAACGACGCCATCACTGGATTCGGGTGCGTCACCGCGTCCCCGGTCTCCCGCAATGACATGGTGAGGAATGCCGGCGGTGATCGGCACCTGGTTGATGGCTTTCACAAAGCGGCTGTTGGGTGCGAGAGTATCCACGCTGTCAGGAAAATATTTTACCCGCAGATCACCCTGCTGAAAATTGACCAGATCCACGGCATCGCGTCCGATATCGAGCAGCGCTTTGGGAGTCCTCACGAGGCTGCCTCCGATGCGGCCCAGCCAGCTTTGTGCGATTTCACTGCCTTTCAATGGCGATGAAAGGAAAACCACACGGCCAACCTCGTCCCGATGATCGAAAATCAGCGCTTCGGTGAACAAGGCTTTGCCGGCCTCAGACAGTGCCGTTTCCTCCGGGGTGCGATTAAAAACCTTTTCCCAGAGTTGATCGCCGCTGTCAGTGATCAGCAGGCGGCTGATACATCCCCCCATGCTGTGGCCAAGCACCACCATGGGCTTTTGCAGATCAAAGACCTGACCCGCCCGGTCAAGTTCGCGCCGGAGCATCATTGCAGAGTAAGGATAGGGATATCCACTGGGATAACTGAAGAACCAGAATTGAAAGTTGCGGCGGATATCGGCATCGCCGCGAAGCGTATTGATGAGCGGCGTCCATGTGGCCTGGGATGAAGTCAGACCGTGGATGACAAGAACGACGGTTTTGTCCGGATCATAGGGTTCGAGGCGTGTGATCCGCGCCGTGTCATCATATTTGCCGGGATTGAAGTAGCGCGAGAAATTCAGCTTTTTCGGATTGTTGGCATCGTCTTCAAGCATTGCGGCGAGGGGAACGGTGAAGTCCGCCGCCAGGGGAAGTGTGCGCCCCGCCACCCGGGTGGTTTCTAAGTGGAGCGGGTCCTCAAATGCAAGTTCACAAGTGCGTCCTTTGAAGCGAACGATCGCTGTCACACCGTAATAGATGCGATCCGGCAGAAACACCGAAGATGCGGCGGGGTTGAGTTCCCGGGCGGTGGCCACGGTCGGAGCGCCGATGCCCGGACGCAATGTGCGGTTTCTCACATAAGTGCCCTTTAGTTCGAATTGATCCGAAGGGCTGAAATGATAGCGGGCAGGATCCCAGCTCTTCCGCGGGTCATGCAAATGGGTGAGAACGTAATCGCTTCCATCGGGTCCGCCAGACACGGCGACAGGATCAGTCCATGGGGCCAGCTCTGCGGTTTCAACAGTGGACACAATGCGGGCAACCGCAAAGTTGTAATCCCGAAGTGCCTCACCGTCGGCGGGGTCGGCAGCGAGATGCTCCGAAGCAATTTTTGCAGCATCAATATATACGCCAAGCGCAGCCATCGGATCACGTTCCTGAATGCGCAACGCCTTGAGCATGCGGTATTCAACAGAAACGAGAGCCGACGCTGCCGACTGTGTGACTTTCAGAACAGGCCGCTTTTCAACGACCTTGGCAACCGTGGTACATCCTGCTCCCGCGCAGAGGCAGAGAAGCCAAAGGAGAACAATCGCAGTGCGTGTTTTCATGGTCTGTGGGGCTGCCTGGACAAAAATGCAATGGAGTGACGAACAATTGTGGCGTGGATTTCAGGAATGCGGTCGGGATTGGCCTTGGCGCCGGTAAAACGATGGCAAAGTGAAGACGGCCTCGCCTCGAAGTCGCAGTGAGTGGCTTCAGGAAGTTCCACGATTCTGCAATAGGGCATCGCCTCAAGCATTCCGGCGGCATTGCGGTTGGCATTGCGGTTGGCATTGCCCCGGCCGGGCTGGCCGAGGATGGCGAGAGTCGGGATGCGGGTTTTTGCTGAAGCCTTCATCCCAAGCGCGCCGTGATCGACCGGGTCCAACAATAGCAGGTGTGTGCACGCGGGGTCCTCTGCGGCGGCGAGGAGTGCGGAAAGGCCGCCTGCGGAGAACCCGGCGTAAATGACCCTTTCCCAACCGAGAGCCTTGCGCAGAGCGATCATATCGCGGGCATTTTGCATGTGATTACCGGCCCAAGGTTTGGAATGGCGCAGAGCGATGCTTGCAGTCTCGATTCCATCCCCGGCCAGGGCGTCAGCGATATGGTTCATCGTTCCCGGATTTCTGAGGAATCCATGGGCGAGAACAACCCGCTGTATACCGGCAGAGTCAGGCTTGTGGTGAAGGTATTCGACCGGGCCTGCATGAGTCGCCTGAACCTCCATCCCGGGCTGGGCCGAGTGGGTGCAGCCTATCGAAAGCGCGCAAGCCAGACAGCCGATGACAGTGGCTCGAAATATCCCCGGTTGCCTGCGCTGTGCGACGGCGACTTTGAGTAACTGAAGAAGTGACTGTGCCTGCATGGATGGATTTATAGTTGGGAATTCTAACACTTTAGCAGGGACGCGGAGGCACTACACTGGATTCGATAGTTGTCCACCAGCGGGTAACCGTAGGTGTAGGCTTCCTTGGCGATGGCGCGGACTTCGTCGAGTGACACGTCCTCCGCCTGTGCCATGGATCGCAGGGCGAACGCGGTGGCAAGTGCTAGGCCTTTGGTGATGCTTTGTAGTTTCATATTTGAATACAGTCCTATGACTGGAGTTTCGCTGCTGAAGTCACGGGCCGGCGGATGAAGTCCGGCCCGCGGGGTTCAAAAGCGAAGGATGTTCACTTCACCAGTTCGATGTCTCCGGGTTTCCAGGTCTTTTCGAACCATGGTTCGAGCGGGCCGTAGAGGCGGAGGCAAGCGAACCAGTTTTTGCTGGGGACGGTGGCGATCCAGTTGGCTTCCTTGCCCTCGGGGGCCTTGGGGCCGAAGTAGAGATCGACCGAGCCATCGGCGTTTTCG
>JBGTCP010000504.1:0-2990 GCA_041748815.1 Chthoniobacterales bacterium | reverse complement strand
TAAAATCTACAATTAGCATTTGACCCGCTTTGCAGCCGTGGATTAGTTTTCACTTTCTTCGACGGGCTGTAGCACAGCTTGGTAGTGCGCTTGAATGGGGTTCAAGAGGTCGCTGGTTCGAATCCAGTCAGCCCGATTTTTCCCGTCGATGGATCAATGGTTTACATCTGCCGCAATGTTGGGTATTTCCCTCCATTCGGCACATGACAGTGCTGCGAACCCAACACTTAATCCACCCACCATTTATTCATATCAGCCGCAAACTTTTTTGCAGCTCCAATCATTTTCAGCATGGCAAACACAATCTGCATCGGCGCCCAATGGGGCGATGAAGGAAAAGGTAAAATCATCGACGTGCTCACGGAGAAAGCCGACATCGTCGTGCGCAGCCAGGGCGGCAACAATGCCGGCCACACGGTGGTAAGCGGAAACACCAAATACGTCCTGCACCTCGTCCCCTCCGGCATCCTTCACCCCGGCAAAATGTGCGTGATTGCCAATGGCGTTGTGATTGATCCTGTCTCGCTTGTGGGTGAGATCACCGGTCTGCGCGCGCAAAAAGTCAAAGTCGGCAAAAATTTGCTTATTAGTGATTGTGCACACATTGTTTTTCCCTATCACCGCATCCTCGATTCGCACCGTGACAGCAAAAAAGGACGCAAAAAGATTGGCACCACCAAGCGCGGCATCGGCCCGGCTTACGGTGATAAAGTTGAGCGCGTGGGTCTGCGCATTTCCGATCTCATGGATCCCGCTCGCTTCTCCGCGAAGCTGAAAGCCCGCCTCGCCGAGGTGAATCCCGTCCTCCAGGCCTTGGGTGAAAAACCTCTCAGCCGTGCAAAGCTGGAAGCCGAATATCTGGAGGCTGCAAAGGTGCTCAAACCGTTTGTCACCAATACGGTGGTTTTTCTGCACAAGGCGCTGGCTGAAGGAAAAGAAATTCTCTTCGAAGGTGCGCAGGGAACTTTCCTGGATATTGACCATGGCACCTACCCGTTCGTGACTTCGTCGAATACCACCGCAGGTGGCGCGAGCACTGGATCCGGTGTGCCTCCGCATCGGATGGATGTCGTGCTCGGGGTTGTCAAAGCCTACACCACCCGTGTGGGCGAAGGTCCGTTTCCCACAGAAAACAAAACGATCACCGATATGTTGCACGGCATGGGGCGCGAGTATGGTGCCACTACCGGACGCGCCCGTCGCTGCGGATGGTTCGACGGAGTTTCCGCCCGTTTTGCTGCGATGGTGAATGGCATCGATGAAGTCGCGATCACGAACCTCGACGGACTCGACACCGTGGACACACTTCAGATTGCCACCGCCTACAAACTCAAAGGCAAGACGCTCGACGTGCCTCCGTCCGACGTGATCGACCTCGCTAACTGCGTGCCGGTTTACGAAACGATGCCCGGATGGAATAAAGACACTTCCAAAGCAAGAAGCTTCAAAGAATTGCCGCCAGCCGCCCGGAATTACCTCAAACGGATCAGCGAGTTGATGGAGGCGAAGCTGCGCATTGCGAGTGTGGGTCCTCACCGCGATGAGACGATGTTCCTGTATTAAGGAACAGCGAGTTCGTCTGCTTCGATGCGTTGCACGCTGCCGCTGAAGGTGAGCGCAAGTCGGTTGTCGCCATGAATGATATCCTCAGGTGTGGATGTGCGCCATGGAGCAGACGCAACCCGCGGATTCTGTTGGTCCGCATCGGTCATGGCCCAGGCATTCCCGGGGACAGTTGCACGCAGCTTGGGTTCGGTCGGTGGATCCGCTACAAGACTTCCCCATGGGTTGATAATTTCTCCATTTGACTCCACGAGAAAATTGAGGACATACGTTCTTGGCAAATTCACTGAAGGATTGGCCTCGCTCCATTCGCGGAAAGCCGGCGGGATCAGGATGTCGATATCGTCACCCACTGCCGGATCGTCAATGCCCAGATATGGAGCTAGGTGGTAGGCCAAACGTCCTTTTCCTTGCTCTCCCGGCTCTCCAGAATCATAAACCGGAATCTGACCCGGCCACATGGGGCCTGGCATGAAACCGTCATTTTCCGCCACATAAGCACCGATCGCAATGCCCACCTGCCGCAGCTGCGATGCGCCTGCCTCGCGTTCCGAGACTTTGCGCATGTTACCCACCGCCGTCAGAATCAAACCCGCGAGCACTGCAATGAGCGTGATCACGACCAGCAGCTCAATGAGTGTGAACGCAGCGGAGCGTTTCATTCTGCCGGGACCAATCGAATGATTTCATGCGGGTCATTCAGCACGAGGTACAAAAATCCATCCGGTCCACCCCGCACATCCCGCACGCGACCTGCGCCTTTGACGACGATCTCTTCTTCCACCACCTTTTGATCTTTGACCCGCAAACGTCTCACTTCCTCGGAGCGCAATCCGCCAGCGAAGATGTCGTTCTGCCAATTTGGGAATGCATCCCCTGTGATGACACCGAGCCCGCACACCGCAAGGGACGGCGTCCAATGAACCAGCGGTTGCTCCAAGCCCTCACGATGCGTTTCTGCAGTGATCGGTGTGCCGTTGTAATTCATTCCATACGTGATCTCTGGCCAGCCATAGTTTTTGCCGCGTTCTATCAGATTAAACTCATCGCCACCGCGGGGACCGTGTTCGGTGTTGTAGATGTCTCCGGTTTCCGGGTGAATCACGATGCCTTGCGGATTCCGATGCCCATAGCTCCAGATTTCCGGCATCGCATCGTCGCGGCCGACAAAAGGATTGTCTTCAGGGATTCGCCCATCGTCATGCAAGCGGAACACATTGCCATTTGGCGACGCAAGATTCTGAGCTTCGGGCTGAGCTCCACGATCACCAATTGCGAAGTACAAATAGCCATCTTTGAAAACAATGCGCGTGCCGAAATGTACCCCCGCTGATGTGTAAAATTTCCGGTCTGCCTTCCAGATCGTTTCCTCATCCTGCCATGCATTGTCTTGGATCCGTCCGCGCACAATCGCGGTCAGAGTCGCA
>JBGTCP010000503.1:0-1678 GCA_041748815.1 Chthoniobacterales bacterium | reverse complement strand
GCGCGATCTTCCGCCGTGGAGTCGGATGAGCCTTTGGTGCCGGCCCAGATGCGGACCAGCGGAGCACCTAGCTCACTGGCGGTGTCCAGCACGGCATCGATGGATGGACCATCAGTGGCTCCTGCCCGGTAGTAGGAACCGTAGGCAGCGACTTCCAGCCCGGCATCCCGCGTGAGCTGACCAACCTGCTTTGCGATGGCGGTGTCACCGTGCGGGCAATGCACATCGCCGCCCCATTCGATGGAACGCAGCCTCGCTTGTTCCATGAGACTGACAATCTCTTCCGGGATCAGCTTGCGGAAGGTGATGGAGACCAGGCCGGGCGTGAGCAGCATGGAAATTATGCGGCTGAGACAGGGTTGCCAGCGGACTTTTTGGACTTCAATTCCGCAAGGATTTTTGAAGCGGCTGCTTCAGCAGTGAGACCGTGTTTATTACGCAGGATCTCGACCGTGCCGTGTTCGATGAATTGGTCGGGCCACCCGATGCGAATGACCGGAGTCGTGATGCGTTGTTCGGAGAGGTGCTCCATGACGCTGCATCCGTATCCGTTCGCGAGCACATGGTCTTCGAAGGTGCAGATGATCTCGACGCTGCGGGCAAAAAATTCCAGCGTGCCGGTGTCGAGGGGTTTGATCCAACGGGGGTTGACGATTGCGGCGGAGATCCCTTCGGCTTCGAGAAGCCGGGCTGTCTCCTGAGCGACTTCGAGAAAGTTCCCTAGGCCGAAAAGCGCGACTTGCTTGCCGTGTTGAATGACCTCGGATTTTCCGACCTCAAGAATCTTTGGATGCTCTGGCAGTGCTGCTCCCGTGCCTGCGCCGCGGGGATACCGTATGCACATGGGACCTTGGTTGTAGTTGGCCATCGTCCAGAGCATGTGAACGAATTCCTCTTCATCCTTTGGCTGCATGTGGATGAGGTTGGGCACATGTCGCAGGTAACCGATATCAAAGAGTCCGTGGTGGGTCGGGCCGTCGTCGCCGCTGAGTCCGGCGCGATCCATACAGAGTGCGACGTTCAGATTTTGCAGCGCAATGTCATGAATGATCATGTCGTAAGCGCGCTGCATGAAGGTGCTGTAGATGGCAAGAAACGGCTTCAGTCCTTGTGTGGCGAGGCCGGCTGCAAAAAGGGCCGCATGCTCCTCGGCGATGCCGACATCAAAATAACGATCGGGCACTCGTTTCTGGAAAGCCACAAGTCCGGTCCCTCCCGGCATGGCTCCGGTGATGGCGACGATGTTTTTGTTGCTCTCCGCAAAGTCGGAGAGTTTTTCTCCGAAAATCTGCGAGTAGGTTGGCGTGTCGGATGCCACGGTCTCGCCCGTGTCCGCCGCATATTTACCGAGGCCGTGAAACTTATCGGGCTTGGCGATGGCAGGCTCATAGCCTTTGCCCTTCTGAGTGAGGACATGAAGAATGACCGGCTCGTTTTGAGTTTTGAGAAATTCAAAAGTGCGGATGAGGAGGGGGATATCATGGCCATCGATCGGGCCGTAGTAATGGAGTCCGAGTTCTTCAAAGATCACACTGGGGAGCATGAGATGTTTTACTCCTTCCTCCACCTTGTGCGCGAATTCGACCACGCCCTTGCCTGCGACGCGTCCGAGGATTTGCTCCGTTTTCTGGCGCAGGTGCGAGAAGGTTTCGCTGGTGCTGATTTTGTTGAAATAGGA
>JBGTCP010000502.1:0-1753 GCA_041748815.1 Chthoniobacterales bacterium | reverse complement strand
ATCTGAGTCACCGCGCAGAATTTCACCTCACCGGCGCGGATCGCGAGCGTTTCCTCAATGGGCAGATCACGCAGAGCTTACGGGCAGCATCCTCCCGGAAGGCCGCCTATGCCTGCGCACTCGATGCACGCGGCAAAATGTCCGGCGATTTTTTCTTTTCCATCCTGCCCGATGCGATCCGCATCGACGCCGATGCCGACTTGCGTGAGTCACTTGCGGCGCGGTTCGAGCGCTACATCATCGCTGATGATGTTGAACTTACCGACCGGTCCCACGACTTTAGTGTGTTGCATCTTTTCGGTGTGAACGACGTCCCCGCTCTACCCATTGAGCCAGTCGCGGTGGTTGAGAATTCGCGGATCGGGATTGCGGGTTGGGATCTCGTGTTCCTTGCCGGGCATTTCGCAGCTGCGCTTGAAGCTCTCGCCGCGACTTACCCGGTCGTGAGTGACAAGGTTGCGGAGATCCTTCGTATCGAGCATGGCATTGCCAGGTGGGGCGCGGAGCTTTCTCCCGACGTATTGCCGGTTGAAGCCGGGCTTGCCGCGCGTGCTATTGATTATGAAAAAGGCTGCTACCTCGGGCAGGAAATCATTTCCCGCCTCAAGCTCGGCAACCCGGCTAAGTCACTTTGCCTGCTCATCACCGACGCCCCGGAGCCGCTTCTCCCCGGCACCGAACTCTTCAGCTCCGCCAGTCCCGAAAAACCGGTCGGAAGCATTACCTCATCGACATGGAGTTTTCGCTTCGACAAATCCATCGCACTTGGTTATGTCAAACGGGGAGTGGAGCAACCGGGGACCATCCTCACCGCCCATTCACCAGCACCCATCACTATCAACGTCCAAGCACTCCCATGAAAATTTTCGCACTACTCACTCTGGTCTGCCTCCTGCCCATCAGCTCCATTTTTGCCTCCGACGTCGTCGAGATCCAGATCCGCTTCGGCAAAGAAAAGGACCTCCGCACCGTGGTGGTTGCTCTCGATCCGCAAAGCGCTGCGCTCACGACGGACAACTTCCTCAAGCTCGTGCGCAGCGGATTTTATAAAGGCCAGGCGTTCCATCGTGCTATTCCCGATTACCTCGTGCAAATCGGTGATCCTTCCAGCAAAAACCGCAAGAGCGAAGATGTCGGAACTGGCGGACCCGGTTACACCTTGCCTGCTGAGATCAACCGTCCCGTCCGGCGCGGCAGCCTCGTAATGGCCCGCCTTCCAGACACCATCAATCCGTCCCGCGCTTCCAATGGCAGCCAGTTTTTCATCGCCCTCACCGACATCCCCAGCCTCAGCGGCAACCACACCGTCTTCGGTGAAGTGATCGAAGGCATCGAAGTCCTCGACGAGATCAGCAACAAATCCACCGACACCAACGACTTCCCCACCGAACGCATCATCGTCCGCTCCACGCGGCTGAGAAGGTAGGGCCGGGTCGACAAGCTGCCATGCAGCGTGGATGAAAATTTCGCAACGCATCAAAAAAATGCCACTTTCATCCATTGCGCAGGTTTTGCTACGAATCGCTGCATTGAACTTCTTCGTTGCCGGGCTTGTTCAGCTTGTTGTAGTCTTTGTCAATCTGGAGTCCCTTGGTTTTCAGATGGTCTATTTGCCAAGCCCCGTATTTCTGCTGGCCGCAAGTGTGCTGACATGGGTATTTGCTCCCTGGATTGCCTCGCAGCTCACAAAGCGGGCGGACCGCAGTATTTCGCTGGAGGGAGTGAGTTTACAATCCCTTTACTCCACAGCATT
>JBGTCP010000501.1:0-16824 GCA_041748815.1 Chthoniobacterales bacterium | reverse complement strand
ACTTCGGTGAGGTCGATGATTTCAGCTAGGACTTGATCGGGACTTACTGGCTCGCCTACGACAACATGGGTCGCGCTGATAAGGCCAGAGATGGGAGCAGTGAGCTCAATGGTTGGCGGCGGATTACCGGGTTGGCGGCTTTCAACAACAATCGCGACGTCGTCTTTTGAAATGGGATGGTCGTGTTTCACCAAGACCTCGAGCGCCCGTCCCGCAATACGGCTGCTGATGGCAGCCCGTCGTCCGGGATAGACGTCAATTTGCCCCAGAGCAAAAATCGTTTCTTCGAAAGTGGTCTCTTCCACTATTTCAGTTTCTATGCGCAGATTTTCCACGCCGGCGGGGTCAAGGATTACGGCGTTTTCATCGGGTGCTCCGACAGCAACACCCAAGGTGAGAATCAAAAAGAGCAGGGGGAAAATTTTCATGGGTGGTGGACCGGCTCGCCAATGGCTCCGAGCCAATCAGCGTAGGAAATAAAGTAAGCTTTTCGAGCGTCGAGTGCGGCGGATTCGATTTCTGCGAGACGCTCACGGGCGAGGAATAGGTTTTGCAGGTCCAGCTCCGCGCGTTCGTAGGCAGCCTCGGCGTCTGCGATTTGCTGACGGGCGGCGGGCACTAGTTGATTCTGTGCGAGTGCGGCAGCACGATGGCGTGCGGTCATCATGCGATGCGTGGTTATTGCTTCATTCTGCGCTGCAAATTTGAGGGCCGCCAGTTGCTGAGAGCTTCTTTCCAAAGCAACTTCCCTTTCTGAAATTCTGCCGGAGCTATTTTGCCAGACTGGCAAAGGAATACTGAACCGCATACCGACGCGTCCCTCGTTTTCGACTCCTGCTGGCTCGTCTGTGGACCGCTCTCCCTCAATGAAAACACCCACGCCAATGTCATCCCAGCGCGTTGCATGCGCCAGCATGATGTCCGTTGCTCCGCTGCGCAGGGCGAGTTCAGCAACCGCCAGGTCTGACCGTTGGCCGAGAGATCTCGGAGCCGGAACTTGCTGCGGCAGAGTAAAAGATTCATCGAGAGAGATGGCTGAATCAGCTGGAAGCCCGAGTAACCCGTTAAGCCGTGCGGCAGCCTCGATCTCCCCGGCCAGCAAGATTTCTTCAATGGTGCGTAGCATCTCCGCTGCCAGGGCGGCCTGCTGGCTGTCGAGTTTTGTGCCAAAGCCTTCCGTAGCATTTTCCTCCAGTGACTTGGCAAAGTTGGCGGCCACATTCCGTTGGCTGCGGGCCAGTGCCAGCGCATCGCGGGCTGCGGCCAGTTGGTAAAAGGCAACGCGGGTTGCGACACCAAGTTGCCATTCCCGCAACCGCACTTCGAGTTTCGCGCTTTCAATCGCATGGGCGGAGAGCTCCCTCTCGAATCGTAACCGCGACGTGAGCGGAAAACGCTGAGTGAGTCCAAGCGAAATACGCCCTTCAAAATCCTGCCCCCCTGCAATTTCCGTCTCAAGTTCCGGATTCGTCAACCTGCCCGCATGCGATGCGCGGGCTTCCATTTCGCGGATGAGCAATTTTGCGGCAGCAAGGTCATTATTTTCCTTTTGTGCAAGCGCCACAGCGGCAGTCACATCCAGAGTGCGCGCATGGCCGCCAGAAATAAAAATGAGAGAGGCGACACCCGCAGCGCACAAGCGCAGCGATGTCGCGTGAAGTCGGTTCATATCGGTAAAAACGGAAATTAATCCCCTTAACCCTCATAAAAAAATTCTACTTCATGATCTTCCGCAATGCATTGCGTGCTCGATAGCATTTTACTTCGATGGCCTTTGGAGAAAGTCCAAGTCTTCGGCCAGCTTCCTCATGCGAGTGCCCTTCCAGTGCGGTGAGGATGAGGGGTTCGCGCAGTTTCAACGGCAAAGTGGCAATCGCAGAGCGCAACGGCTCCGAGTTGTCATCGGATTCAGACGAGGTTTTTTCCTCGAGATGGACGCTCAGTGGTTCATTGCGCAGTTTTTGTTTCCAGGCTTTGCTGCGGAAATAGTCAAGGCAGAGATTCCGGGCAATCCGGTAAAGCCATGCTATAAATGGTGCGCGGGGGCGGTATCGATGGATCTGAAAAAACGCCCGCACGAAAGTCTCTTGGGCCAGCTCTTCGGCGTCCGAGTGGTTGCCAGTCATGCGGGTTAGAAATGCGGTCACTCCTGCGGAATGCCGTTGCATGAGCCGGTCGAGCGCTGCCTCATCGCCTGCCTGCAACGCCTCGACATCCGGCAGGTCCGGGTCATCCTTTTGGGGAGCAGCCATGCCCGGTCAATCCCGACGCGTGTTCTCCGACAATCCCTCGACTGTCAATTCCATGAGCCGGTCGTATTGATCGGAATCAAGCACTGCTTTCATTTCGAAAATATGCTCCAAAGTTGCGCGTTGCAGCAATCCCATCGCTTCATGAATCTCAGCGACAGCCCGCTCCACATCCGGTGAGTATTCTTTGTCCTCGCGGATTGCCCGGGCCAGATCGGCATTTGCGATGCGGATAGTTTCCTCCAAATGCCGCCGTGACTCCTCATAGCGGCGCTCGGATGGCAGAAGTTGACTTTCCTGCTCTGCGGTCATTTTCAGCTGGTCATGAATCCATTGATGATAATCCACCCCGGCTCCAGATGGAGGCGGGGCCAGAAGCCGGAGAGTCAGCCATGATGCAGCCGCTGAGATAACTGCTACGAGGGCGATAGCGCCGATGATGGATGAGACTTTTGATTTCATTTGCGGGAGGCGAGCGCGTTGCTGGGAAGTCCGGATGCTGAGGAAGAAAAGATCGCCAGGTCCAAATGCTGCAAGGCAGGGCTGGGCGTACTGGCGGTGGGGCTTTGAACCACTCCAGAAAAAACTCCGATCAGAAGTGCCAGGCACGCTGCTGCTGCCGTCACCCGCAGGTCCAAAAGTGGCAGCCACCATGAGGCCGGTTCTGCATGCGCGCAAAGCGCTTCGCGATGCCGGATCTCCCGCCAGACGCCAGATTTAAAATCTTCCAGATCCGGCGTGGCGGCAGTATCACCCGCGAGTTTGGCAAAAGCATTATCCAGAGGATCGTGAGATTTCATAATAATTTTAACGAGTACATCGTTGCAAAACCCTCAATTTATTTCAATCGTGCTCAAGATCAACTTCAGCAGTTAATGAAACGTGTTCTTATTTTTCTGTGTGGATTGTTCCTCACGCAAGCACAGCCAGCGGTGTCCGGCGAAGATGCCGCTCCAGGTTTTCCTGAAGTAGCAACCAGCGAAACAGACGCTGAACTTTTGGCTCGGATCAAGGCGATTCGTGATCGCATGGACGAGGTTTTGATTGAGCGACTCGATATTCACGATCAAGACCTTCGCGGCGCCATCGGCGCTTTGCAGAAAGCTGCCAGCAACGGAAAACACGGATTTTCATTCATTCTGAAAACTTCCGACAGCGAGTCTATCCGGGCCGAAACGGGCGAGCCGTCGCGATTGAAGCTGGACAATGTGTCGCTCCCCGAAGCACTAAACTACATCTGCCTGCGCTATGGGATGGTCTGGAGCTGCGAGGGGAAAATCCTCATTCAGCCTCAGGCTATTACTCGATAAAATTGCATAACACTTTATGGTTCTCAAATTTTGAGTCCTGGAAGAATCACGGATGATCGTTAATCATGCAGATGTCGGGCAAGGGCTTCAAAAGCTTCATAGACCAATGCCCGGCGCTCGGCAAACTCGCAGCGGATGGCCCTTCGTCCGTCATCGATGCAATAACGGAAGATCACCCGGAAAGAACCTGTCCGCAGCCGATGGTAGCCTTCCAATCTGCCTTCCAATGCGCGGATGTCGCCTTTTTCGGCAGATAATCCCCGCAGTGCTTTGCGGAGTTTTTTACGGGAGTCGGGTGCTTGGCGCATGACAAAATCTGCAACCTGCTCCGAGATTTCGATGGGAATCATTTCCCGGCAGCGGGTTCATCCAGCACCGAGACCGGAAAATACGTGGCTTTCCCGGATTCTGCCATGGAGATCGCCTTCATCGCCTTAGGATTTGCCAGGATTTCCAGGGTTTCGAGGATGCCTTCCATCCGCTCTGTGGAAACGACATATCCGACAATGCGATCCCGACGGGTGATGGCGACCGCGCCGCCCTCAGCCTCACGCATCAAGGCTGGAAACTTCGACTGGGCCTCAGTGATGGAATACGTGGAAGACATGGTTTTCTACGTAAGTCTATCCCCTGCACTGCGTCAAGGGAAATGGCTGGCTTAAAAAATCCCGTCCATCCTGAAAATCCTGTAATCCTGTCCAAAAAACTAGCCCGCCCGCTGCAACTAGACCCTTTCAGCCCCGCAATTGTGCCGCCCAGTCGTTTACAACCCAATATCAAACCCATCAAAAATACTCGAGAGGTCGATGTCAGGCCATTCGAGCCAGGAGAGATCGACGTCGGGCCACTGAAATCCTTCACCGGCAGAGAGATCGCCGAGCACTTCAGATTTCATTGCGACGTAATCGCAGGGCTCACCGGCCTCCGCATGGCGCTGGTTGAAATCGGGAAGCGAAGTGAAGATGCACTCAGCCCAGCAAATGACATCCGGTTCGTATCCGCGCTTGCGGGCGGCCCGTCGGACCTGGTCGGATTTGTAATACTTCTGCTTGCCGTGCTCGCGAACAAGTTCCTCGCCGGTGTCGGCAATCAACTTGCGTTTATCAGCGGGGCGGAGGGCGCAGGGCTGCATGTGTCGCGGATTATTGGAGCGCTGCGAGATCGGCATCGACCATGATTTTCACCAGCTCGGCAAATTTTGTTTTTGGCTCCCAGTCGAGTTGCTTTTTGGCCTTGGCGGGATCGCCAATGAGGAGATCGACCTCTGCGGGGCGCTCGTAGCGCTCGTCGTATTTGACAAATTCCTTCCAGTCCAAATCAACATGCGAAAATGCGGCCTCGACAAATTCCTGCACGCTGTGTGTCTCATTGGTTGCGAGGACATAGTCGTCGGGGTTGTCTTGCTGGACGATGCGCCACATGCCCTCGACGTATTCCGGCGCGTAGCCCCAATCGCGGCGCGCGTCGAGGTTGCCGAGGAAGAGGTCTTTTTGCAGGCCTTTTTTGATGCTCGCCACTGCGCGGGTGATTTTGCGGGTTACAAATGTCTCACCGCGGCGTGGGCTTTCGTGATTAAACAAAATCCCGTTGCTGGCGTGGAGTCCATAACTCTCGCGGTAGTTCACCGTGGCCCAGTAGGAAAAAACTTTGGCCACGGCGTAGGGACTGCGTGGCCAGAATGGTGTGGTCTCCGTCTGCGGAACCGCTTGCACTTTGCCGAACATTTCGCTGCTCGATGCCTGGTAGAACCGGGGATTCTCGCCGGATTCACGGATCGCTTCCAGAATGCGGATCGTTCCCAGACCGGTGACGTCTGCGGTATATTCCGGGATATCATAACTCACGCGGACATGGCTCTGAGCGCCGAGGTGGTAAATCTCTTCCGGTTGGAGCGAGTAAAGCAGCTTCACGAGGTTGACCGAGTCCGTGAGATCGCCGTAGTGCAGGAACAACCGCACGCCGTTGATGTGCGGATCCTGGTAGAGGTGGTCGATACGCGAAGTGTTGAATGTGCTGGCGCGGCGAATGATGCCGTGGACCTCATAGCCTTTCTCCAGCAGGAGGTCCGCAAGGTAAGAACCGTCCTGGCCGGTGATCCCTGTGATGAGCGCTTTCTTCATAGTTGCTGAAATGGATTATTAAAAACCGGTTGATTGGATGCGACTGCGCTGGAGGGGACTGCGGCGAGCGCAGCGTGTTGGAGGCGGATGAGCTCGGCTGCACCGACTTTTCCAAGTGCCACCATTTTGTCAAATTGGTCCTGCGTGAAGGTAGCTTCCTCGCCGGCACCTTGCACTTCGACGAATTCCAATGCCTCGGTGAGCACGAAATTGAAATCCACGGCCGCATCTTTGTCTTCAAGATAATCGAGATCCAGCACAGCTTCGCCATCCACAATTCCCGCGCTCACTGCGGCGATAAGTCCTTTGATGGGAGATTGCTTGAGCTTGCCCTCGTCCACGAGCCTCTGGCAGGCGATGGCGATGGCGAGCGAACTGCCGGTGATGCTGGCAGTGCGCGTCCCGCCGTCGGCCTGAAGCACATCGCAGTCGACCCAAAGCGTGCGCTTGCCGAGTTTTTCAAGGTCGATCACCGCGCGTAGCGAGCGTCCGATGAGGCGCTGGATTTCCACGCCGCGTCCATCCTGTTTGCCTTTGGAAATGTCCCGCTGTTTGCGCTCCAGCGTGGAATACGGGAGCATCGAGTATTCTGCTGTGACCCATCCGCCCTTAACCTGCTGCTTCATCATCCATGGCGGCACGCGGTCTTCAATCATCACTGCGCAGATCACGCGTGTGTTGCCGAATGAGCAAAGCAATGAGGCATTGGCATGCGGGGCGATATCCAAATCAAAGCGAATCGGACGGAGTTGGTCGGCGGTGCGGTCAAACGATCTGGTCATACGCGCCGAGTTTTTAGACCGGTTGAGGACTGCATGCGAGGAAAATTAACAAGACTATGATGAGTCCGGCGAATCACCATCGCAACGTGATGGCGAACGTCATGAGAGGTGGGCAAGCAACTTACCCCAGCCTGTTTGGATCCGCTTAAAAAAGCCGGGCCCACGCTCTGCGACGGGTGCTGGCGGAGGGGGTAAACTGGCTAGCTCCGCCCGGCATTCGGCAATCTGTCCATTCCATCTATCGATGCGCTGCTTACCGACCACCATCGCATGTTTCGCTCCATGACTGATTGGGCGATCAGAACATGAGGTTAGCGAATTTGTGGTATACCCGGTGATCCTGCTGAGGCGGTCATCCTCGCTTCGGATTCGCCATTCCAGGTTTTCAATTTTTGCACGCAGGTGAGCGGCGCGGTCCGGCTTGGGCCTGGTGATGCTTTGAAAGGGCGGATCAACCGGAGCGGATTGGGAATTGATGATACCTTGACTAAGTCGTGGATGCGCTGCGCGGAGTTCGCGCACCTTGTCGGCATCCTGAGTGAGATGGGCATCGGACACATAAAGGGACTGACCTTCCGCTGCGACCAGCACCTGGTCTGAAGCACTTGCGAGCACTTCCACCTCCGTGCCGGGAGCAAACGACAGAACGCCATCAGGAGTGCGCTCGGTGGCGCGCTCTGCCAGGTAGACTTTGGTTGCACATATCTCATCAACCTCCGCGTCCCAGCTTGCATGCATTAGCGGGGCAACGTTTGACATCGGTAGTTCCTCCGCGGAGCTCTTCTCCGCCGCTATGCCTGACGGGGCGGATGCCACATCATCAGCTCCGCCGGTCCACCATAAATATCCAGTAGAGAGCAATCCAAGAACGACGCTTCCTGCGACCAGGGAATTCATGCGGCGGACCGTATTGACCGACAGCCAATTGTCAAGCGCCTAAATCACCTCAAGACGACGTGAAGACGCAAGATGCTCAGGGAGAAAAAACTCCGTTTTTAAAATAATGCGTTGCCCAAAACGCTGAGACTGTAAAGGGCCGCCGTTTCGGTGCGCAGAACGATCGGGCCCAGCGTGACCGGACGGCATCCGGCGCTGCGGGCAGCGGCACATTCCGCTGGTGTGAAATCGCCCTCGGGGCCGATAAGGATGAGAACAGTGCGGGGTTTTCGGTTCTGATTTTCCTCAAACTCGGCAATGAGTTGATTAAAAGTGCGGCGATCGTCCTGCAGCGATGCGAGAATGGCGATGTCCACTTCGGAGGCATACTGCTCAAGCACGGATTTCAGGGGCGCCGGAGTCTGAACGACCGGGATCCAATTGCGACCGCATTGTTTTGCGGCCTCGATGGTTACGGTTTGCCATTTTGCTTTGCGGGTGAGTGCTTCTTCGCCATCGAGACGCACGACGGTGCGCTCCGAGATGATAGGCGCGATTTCACCGACTCCGAGCTCGGTGGATTTCTGGACGATCAGGTCCATATTTTTCCCCTTGGGAATCGCCTGACCCAGGATGATGTGGCACTCGGTGGGAGCGGATTTCGATTCCGCGATCAACCGGAGTCCGACCTCATCGCGCCCCTGGGAAACAATTTCCACCGTTGCCTCGGTGCCTTTTCCATTGAAAACCGTGACGCGTGATCCCGGGTTGAGGCGGAGGACATTTGAGCAATGGTGAGCGTCCGGGCCGGTGAGACGCAAGGCGGCGACGTTCCAAAATTCAGGTTCGATAAAAAAGCGGTGCATAGTGGGAAACGGGTTGGGATAAAACGGGAGCAGCATTTGCCGGATTGCCAGCGATGTCAAATCTTCGGCAATGAGTGAGTTTTTCGAAGCTTGCTGATAATTTCCGGTTTCTTTTTCTGCGGATGAAAAGTATGTTGCATGAGTAATGAATGTAGACGCTCCCAATACTATTGATGCATCCCCCTCACAGGCGCTTCTTCTCGTGGCACAAGCTGCGATAGGATGTGGTGCGGGACTTGTGGTTGCTCACAGACTCCGTCCGAATATCCGTAACATCGCTTCTATTACTTCTTTTGCGCTCGGAGCTTTGCTGGCGGTGCCTTTACTCGTGAATCTTTTTTCTGCACGAATCAACTCCCCGGCCACGCGCCGCGGTTCGAATAAACGGCTGCGCTCCATCCGTGAGGATGTGGGATTTCCTTCAGAAGAAGATCTTTACTGAGATTCCAGCAGTCGTTGGTAAAGCGCTGCAAGTTCCGCTGCAACGACTGAGGCGAGCGGAGGCGAGTGTTGCTTTTGATGCGCGAGCACTTCGGTGCGGAATGCTGAATCGCTGAGCACCCGCTGAACGAGGGTGAGATACTCTGCGGCATCGGCGGGATTGAACAGAGCGGGGTGTGAGGCTCCGAGGGCGGCGATATTGCCTTCGATGCGGCTGGCGACCACGGGGATTCCGCAGGCCATCGCTTGCAGGACTGCGATGGGTTGACCTTCCCAATGCGACGGGTGCACCAGCACGTCCATGCTCTGCATCCATGGCGCGACCGGGCGTTGATTTCCCACAAGTTGCAGAGTGGCCGCGGTGTTTAGTTCCTGCGTTCGTTTTCCCAATGCTCTGCGTTCACGTCCCTCGCCGACGATGATGCAGCGGGATTCGGGGCGCGTCTTTTGAAGTGCGGCGAACATCTCCAAGGTGGCTTCGTGATTTTTCACCGTATTGAGCGAGGCGACTGCACCAATGATCGGCACTTCTCCGGGAAGACCGCAAACTTGCCTTGCCTTCTGCCGGTCTGCTGGCGCGAATGCCGCATCGTCCACGGCGTTGGGGAGTACGGTGATGCGGTCCGCTGGCACTTTGAAAACCCGCTGCATGTCTTCGCTGGTTTTTTGAGAAAGCGCGACGACGTGCGTCGCCCGCCCACACAAATATCGCATGGTCCAATGCCGGTGCCATGGCATGGGCTCCAGCGTTTTTTGCTGGTGGAGGACGGATGGAATGCCTGCGCGACTGGCTGCAGCAACCGCGTAGCTGTGGGCATGGTAAGTTTGCGAGTGCACGGCATCAAATTTTCCTTCCACAAGCCACTCCCCGAGTTGGCGCATGCCGGAAAGCGAGAAGCGTTTGCCTGTGGCTATCGGCAGAACATGGCATCGCCCGGACGCCGCCAATTCCTCGCCGAGCACACCCGCGCTGCGCAGACAAACAAAATGGGCCTCTACCTCCGGAGGAAAATGCCGCCCCATCGAGATCGCAAAGTCCTCGGCACCGCCCACGGGCATGCTCATGAAAACGAAAGCAACTTTCATGGGTTGCTCTCAGCATCGGCGAGAAATGCAAAGGCTCCCTCCCAGTAAGATTCGGTCGCGCTGAAGAGGAGTGTGTTGTGCGAGCCGCCTTTGACTTCCCAGATCTTCGATGGACCTGTGTAACTCTCATGCAAAGCCCGCCCGAATTTGGCAGGCACCACTTCATCCCGCTCTGCAACCACGGTGGCCACACGGCCGGTGTAGATTTTCAGCGCCTCGGCGTTGCGGTAGCGGTCGCGCAGAATCAATTTCACGGGCAGGAATGAAAAATGAAAACTCGCCACATGCGCCAGATCATCGAACGGCGTGATGAGGAGCAGTCCCGCGATGTCTGCGTTCAGCTCAGAAGCAACATGGCAGGCAGGCCCGCTGCCTATTGACTCGCCAATCAGATAAACAGGTGCTGAAGAGTCAGCCACCAGATCCAACACGGCATCCAAAGCGGCTTCAAAAAAAGTGGACTCCGAAGGCTTGCCGTCGCGGGCTCCGTAGCCGGGATATTCCAGAATAAGCACCTCAGGATTTCCTCGAGGATACGATTCTTCGACCAGATCGATGAAGTAGTCGCGATGCTGCGCGTTGCCCGCATTGCCGTGGAAAACGATCCAGTGGGCGTCAGGATTTTCCCGGCCGGTGCGCCAGCCATGGGATGTGCCATCGGCTCCCTGCCACTCCACCATGCCGATTTGCTCTGCACCGGTAGCCGCCTCGGCGGCAGTGAAAACCTGCGGGTAATATAAAAAGTTGCGTTGCATGAATCCGTAAAGCAGGAGCACGCCAACATATACCGCGACGACAATCCGAAGGACTTTGAACAGAAGTGGCTTCACAAACTGCTACAGGGCATGACCCATTTTGGTGCGTTTGGTTTCGAGATACTTCGCATTGAACGGATTGGATTCAATGCGGATCGGGCATTGCTCGACAATTTCGATGCCGTGTCCATCGAGGCCGATGACTTTGCGGGGGTTATTGGTCATGAGGCGGATTTTTAATGCTCCGAGATCGACCAGGATTTGTGCACCGAGTCCGTAGTCGCGCAGGTCCATCGGGAAGCCGAGTTTTTCGTTGGCCTGGACAGTATCGAGTCCTTCTTCCTGTAATTTGTAACTGAGAATTTTATTAGCAAGGCCGATGCCGCGCCCTTCCTGCCGCATGTAAACAAGGATGCCGCTGCCTGCCTCATCGATTTGACGAAGCGCCGCGTGCAGCTGGCTCCCGCAATCGCAACGGCGCGAGCCGAAGACATCGCCGGTGAGACATTCGCTGTGAACACGCACGAGGACCGGCACGTCGGGCGTGATTTCTCCACGGAAGAGTGCCATGTGATGATTGTCGTCCACCATGGATTTGTAGAGCCGCAGATTAAAGTCACCGTAGTCCGTGGGCATGCGGATGGTTTCCACTGCCTCAATGAGTTTTTCGCGGCGGTTGCGGTAAGCAATCAGGTCGCGGATCGTGCAAAGCTTCAGTCCGTGTTTTTTCTTAAATTCAACGAGGTCGGGGAGCCGCGCCATGGTGCCATCGTCCTTGAGGATTTCGCAAATCACGCCTGCCGGGGCGAATCCAGCCAGCCTTGCAAGATCGACGGCGGCCTCGGTGTGACCGGCGCGCCGCAGCACTCCGCCGGGTTTAGCCTGGAGCGGGAAAACGTGGCCCGGCTGGACAAGGTCGCCGGGTTTGCTTGCCTCATCGGCCAGCAGCGCGATGGTGCGCGCGCGGTCTTGCGCACTGATGCCCGTCGTGATCCCGGCAGTGGCATCCACGGAAACCGTAAAATCCGTTTTATACATCTCGCGGTTTTGAGCCACCATGCGCGGCAGCCCAAGTGCTTCAGCCCGCTCCGGCGTGATCGGCGCGCAGATGAGCCCGCGTCCGTGCATCGCCATGAAGTTGACTTTTTCCGCCGTGATCTTGCTGGCGGCCATGAGCAAATCGCCCTCGTTCTCACGATCGGCATCGTCTGTGACGATCACCATCTCGCCCTTGCGGATCGCGTCCAACACATCATCAATGGAATCAAACTCGGGATTCATAATGTGTACGTTACTCTTGCAGGAGCGATTCTGGTAGGGAAAAGTCCCACGTCATCAAGGTGCTGCGGATTTTTTCTTTGCCGACTCTTCTTTCATTTCGCGGAATGAACTCCAGATAAACAATCCCGCAGCAATGCAGATCGCGCTGTCAGCCACGTTGAACGAAGGCCAGTGGTAGCTGCCGACATAGACATCCACAAAATCGATCACATGCCCGTGCACCAGCCGGTCAGTGAGGTTGCCGAGGATTCCCGAGACCAGAAGCGCCATGCCGATCTGCATGAAGTGATCATTGAGCAGCCCTTTGAGCGCCATGATGCCAATGCCAACGAGCACTGCCGAACTCAGGATCACAAAAAACCAGTTGTTGTTTTGAAACATCCCGAATGCCACACCGGTATTGGTGACGTGTACGAGATTGAGAAATCCGGGGATCACGGGCTGCGACGTGTGGAGGTCCACATTCCAGACGACCAGCCATTTGGTGATCTGGTCGAGGATGTAGAGTGGCAGGACGATGGCAATGAAGCGCTTCATAAAAAGGAATACCTTATACTGTCACTGACCGCAAAACTTGAGCAAGCACCACTTCGCGGTGGACTCGCGGGTGCGGTGCAGAAGCATCGCGCCGTCGTGGTTGAGTTCGTCGACGGGAACGGCGCAGCTTGCACGCATGCTGTGAATTTCATGCACTCCGATGTGTTTGCGTGTGTAAACGCGGCCCCAGATTTCTATGAGGTCGGATTTTGCAATCTCAGCGATGAGCCATTCCTCCATTTGCAGGCGCGATTGGTATTCGAAAAAAATGTTGTGCGACGCTTCGAGGTTCTCGTAGGCGAGTCCGGGTGAGGAAAAAACTCCGCGCGGGTGTGGCAGCGTGCATTCGATGCGGCCGACGCCTAGCCGAACACGTTCATCGAATCCGGCATCCGCATTGCGCTTGGACCATGTGGCAATGGCGGCGCGGACGGGACCAAAGCTTCCGGCGTTCAACGTGAGCCACACATGATCGATGAGTTCCGCCCGGCGGGCGATTTCCACTTCTGCACTCACAGGCTCGCCCACCACATGCATGAGGCGGCGCGGTTCCACGGCGATGAGCGCGCGCACCTGCTCGCGAGTGAACGGGCCGGAGTCGGCAGTCATTCCTCAGAAGCCGAAATTTGCTGGGCGCTGGCGGTGCCAGTCGGTGGATTGTTCGTAGGCGTGTGCGACGCGGAGCAGGGTGGATTCATCCATGCTCTTGGCCATGAACTGCAAGCCGATGGGAAGTTGTGAGCCGCCTTCGTTGGCAAATCCGCACGGCACACTGATGCCGCAGATGCCGGCCAGGTTCGCGGCGATGGTGAAGATATCAGCCAGGTACATCTGGAGCGGGTCGGACGTTTTTTCGCCCATGCGGAATGCCGGGGTGGGTGTGGTCGGGCAAACGAGAGCATCGACATTTTCAAAGACTGATTGAAAATCACGCCGGATCAAAGTGCGCACTTTCTGAGCACGCAGGTAGTAGGCGTCGTAATATCCGCTGCTCAGCACATAGGTTCCAAGAATGATGCGGCGCTTGACCTCCGGGCCAAATCCCTCCTGGCGGGTGCGCCCGTAATGGTCGAGCAGGTTGGAAGGATTTTCGGCGCGATGCCCGTAGCGCACTCCATCGAAGCGCGCCAGATTCGAAGATGCCTCGGCGGTTGCGAGGATGTAATACACTGCGACCGCATGTTCGGTATTCGGCAACGAAACTTCGACGATCTCCGCGCCCAGTGATTCACACTCCTTGACCGCGCGATGCACGGCTTCCAAGACCTGCGGGTCGATGCCATCGATAAAATATTCTTTCGGCAACCCGAGGCGCATGCCTTTCAAATCGCCATTCAGTCCGGCCGTGAAATCCGGCACTTCGTGATCCATTGACGTGGAATCCATGCGGTCGCGTCCGGCAATCGCGTTCAAGATAAGCGCGGAATCCTCCACCGTATGCGTCATTGGCCCGATTTGATCGAGCGACGATGCAAAAGCTACCAGCCCATAGCGCGAAACCCGTCCGTAGCTCGGTTTGAGGCCGACGCATCCGCAAAGGGCAGCAGGCTGGCGGATGGAGCCGCCTGTGTCAGAACCCAGTGCGGCAATTGCTTCACCTGCGGCCACCACTGCGGCCGATCCGCCGCTCGACCCTCCGGGAATGCGATCCAGGGACCACGGGTTGGACGTTTTTTGTACCGAGGAATTTTCCGTGGATGAGCCCATGGCAAATTCATCCATATTTGTGCGTCCTAGCGGAATGGCACCGGCAGCGCGGAGCCTGTCGATGACCGTTGCGTTGTATGGCGCACGGTAACCTTTCAAAATCTGCGATGCACATCCACACGGTTGGCCCTCGACATTGATGACGTCTTTAATCGCAATCGGCACGCCGCCGAGCGGCAGCGAAGTGTCCACGTTTTCAGCCTCCGCAAGAGCGCTCTCAACGTCCATGCTGAGATAGCCTTGCACGGAGCCATCGACTTTATCTGCAGCGGCAGCAACTGCCCGCACGGCATCTGCGGGTGAAACCTGGCCGCTGGAAATGGCTTTGCGCAGCGCGACGATACTTAAAAATTCAGAACTCATGGTTGGTAAAGTTTATTCGATGACCTTGGTGACCATGACGAGGTTATTCGCCTTTTGCGGAGCGTTGGCAATGGCTTGCTCGTGCGTGAGGCTCGGGCGGATTTCGTCGAGTCGCACCACGTTGAACTCCGCATCGGAATAAGGGCTGGGATCAATACCATCCACATCGACCTGTTTCAGTTGGTCGACATATTCCAGCACCTGACTGAGCTGCGATTGGAAGGTCGCAATCTCGTCGTCGGTCAGATCGAGGCGGGCCAGTTGCGCGGTGTAGCGCACGTCAAGATGGGATGAACTCATGAGCGGGTAGATTTCCGCGAATCCCCCCGCGAAGTCAAGCCACCGCCAAACCGGGCGGGCAATTGATTCCATGGAATGGAGTTGTCATTCAGGATGCAAGCGTGTAAATATGGTCTTCTCAGGCAGTTGCTTTTGCCTGTTCCGGGAACTTTTACCTCTACTTACCATGCCTACCGCTCTTATTATTCTCGCAGTTATTTTGGTGCCCGTTGTCCTGTTCGCATTGTTTGCCATAGGCATTTACAATGGTCTGGTTGCGCTGCGGAACCGTTATAAAAACGCCTTCGCTCAGATCGATGTGCAGCTCAAGCGCCGCTACGATCTCATTCCCAATCTCGTGGAAGTCGCCAAGACTTACATGAAGCACGAGAAGGAAACCCTTGAAGCCGTGATCAATGCCCGCAACAGCGCAGTGAGTGCAGCACAGGGCGCATCGGCCGATCCCGGCGATCCGGAAGCCATGAAAATGCTGGCCGCAGCTGAAAATAGCCTCGGTGGTACACTCGGACGCTTGTTTGCGCTGTCGGAGGCATATCCGGACCTCAAGGCGAACCAGAACATGATGCAGCTCACCGAGGAACTGACTTCCACGGAGAACAAAGTTGCTTTCAGCCGTCAGGCATTCAACGACTCCGTGATGGCCTACAACACAAAGCGCGAGACATTCCCGAACAATATCGTGGCGGGCATGTTCAACTTCGGACCGGCAGAGTTGTTCGCGGTCACAGAAGAACGCGAGCGTGAGGCTCCCAAGGTTTCCTTTTAAAATGGCCTTCGAAGCGGGCGGGGTGGGTTGATCCCGACTCACGCATGGTTGACCCTATATTCTGAATGGACTTTTTCACCACGCAAGAGACGGCCCGCAAGAATACCAAGCGGCTGGTGTTTTTATTCCTCCTGGCCGTGGTCGGGATCGCGGTCTCCATCTATCTGGTGCTGGTGATTTTTTTGGGTTTCACCGGGGAAGGCGAACCGGGGCAGCCAGCGGAGATCGTGCTATGGGATCCGGGGATGTTTGTGACCGTCTTCGTGGGCGTTGCGGCAGTCGTCGGGCTGGGCAGTGCATGGAAATCCATGCAGCTTTCCTCCGGCGGCGGAGCTGTTGCAGAGAGCCTTGGCGGACGGTTGATTTCCTCAACTACATCCGATCCTGTTGAACGCCGGATCATGAACGTGGTGGAGGAAATGGCCTTGGCCTCGGGATGTCCGGTGCCGCAAGTTTACATGATGGATCAAGAGGCTGGCATCAATGCGTTTGCGGCAGGATTTAAGCCATCCAGCGCGGCCATCGGCGTGACGCGCGGATGTGTGGAAAACCTGACCCGCGATGAATTGCAGGGCGTGATGGCTCATGAGTTCAGCCACATCCTGAACGGCGACATGCGACTCAGCACGCGGCTGATCGGCATACTGTTTGGTATTTTTGTACTCAGCGTGATCGGGCGTATCATTATGCGGAGCGGATTTTATTCGCGTGGCGGCGACAGCAAAAACAACGCGGGCATGGCGCTGGCAGTGCTCGGCCTTGCGCTCACGATCATTGGCGGGTTGGGTGTGCTTTGCGGGCGCATGATCCAGAGTGCTGTGTCGCGGCAGCGGGAGTTTCTCGCTGATGCCTCAGCGGTGCAGTTTACGCGGAATCCGGATGGCATTGCGGGGGCGCTGAAGCGGATTGGTGGATTTGTCTCGGGTTCGAAGCTGGAAACCCCGAACGCGCAGGAGGCCAGCCATATGTTTTTCAGCAACGGGATGTCGGCGTCGTTTGCGCAGATGTTTGCGACGCATCCGCCGTTGGATGTGCGCATCCAAAAAATCCAGCCGCAATGGGATGGAAAATTCCTTGAGGCGACTCGCCAGCGGATCACTTTGGAGCAAAGCGGGAAGTCAAAGCAGCGCAACGCACCCCCGCCGATCCCGATCCTGGGTCAACTCCCTGGCACCGAGGCGATGCGTCTGCCGGGTTTCCCTGGCGTGATGGCAGGCTTCGCAGGCGGGGGTCAGTCGGCGGAACAATTGTTGGAGCACCCGGAGGAAATCACAGCCGCATCGCTGGGAGCCGCTGCCGAACTGCGCGAGGCATTGGCGGACAGCGTGGATTTCGAAGACCCGCCCACAGCCATTGCGGTGGTTTATTGCTTTTTGCTCTCGAGT
>JBGTCP010000500.1:0-3059 GCA_041748815.1 Chthoniobacterales bacterium | reverse complement strand
AGCTGCATCCAAAGAGGAAATTGAGGAATTCCGCGCCGCAATCCTTGCCAACCCGCGGAACTACATTGGCCAGCCTGTCGTGCAGTTTTCCCGCTGTCCGTCGTATTGCGATGGCAACATGGAAGGCCGCCATGTGGATTTGCGTCCGTATATTCTTTCCGGCGAAAAGACCACCATCATCCCCGGAGGCCTCACCCGCGTCGCCTTGCGCAAAGGCTCCATTGTGGTGAATTCCTCGCAGGGCGGTGGCAGCAAAGACACCTGGGTGCTTGGCGATGAAGGCCCGGGTCACATCTCCACTCCCTGAACCATCATGTTATCCCGAGTCGCAGAAGCCCTATACTGGATGAGCCGCTACATTGAGCGGGCGGAAAACAATGCCCGTATCCTCACGGTCAACCAACAACTCGTGCTCGACTTCGCCGGCGCTCCGGGCAGCGCATCCATGGAGCCATGGGAGCCCATCATCTACGCCCTTGCAGATAAGGAGCTTTTTTACGAACTGTACTCCAAAGCGGATGAAAAATCCGTGGTCGAGTTTGTGATGTTCGACAAACGCAATCCGAACTCCGTTTACAGTTGCCTGAGTTTCGCCCGCGAAAATGCCCGCACCGTGCGCGAGCAGATCACCAGTGAAATGTGGGAGCAAATCAATACGATGTACCTCTCGCTCGGTGCCGAGTCCACCCGTCGAGCAATGAAGACCAACACCTACGGTACACTTAAACTTGTGCTCGAAGCGTCACAACTCTTCCAAGGTATCACCATCTCCACCATGAGCCATGGTGAAGACTATGAATTTATCGGACTAGGCCGCTTCTTCGATCGCGCGGATCGCACCAGCCGTATGCTGGATGTGAAATACCACACCCTTCTGCCCTCCGGTGAGACCATCGGAGGCAATGTCGATACGATTCAATGGATGGCCGTCCTCAAAAGCGCCAGCGCACTGGAGCCATTCCGCAAACAACACGTCGGACAGGTCACCCCCGCCAACGTTGCAAATTATCTTATCCGCAGTAAATCTTTCCCCCGTGCCATTCAGTTCTGCGTGAACTTCATCGACCAATCCCTCCATCGCATCTCCGGCTCGGAAAAAGGCACTTTTGCCAACGAAGCCGAGCGGCTCGCCGGACGCCTCCGCGCCAGCATCGCCTACAACACGATGGACGACATTTTTGCCATCGGCATGCACGAATACCTAGACCAGATCCAGCTCCGCCTTATCGAGATCTCAAAATCTCTCTCGAAATCCTACTTCGAGCGCAGTTAAGTGAGGTCGGTGAGCGATCCCGCGTTGGATTCGAAAAGCCGACGGTAGATGCGGATTAAGTAATCATCCGTCGACCCGGCGAGGTAATCACACACACGCCGCAGCCTAGCAGCCTGATCCTCAGCCTGAAGAATCCAGCGGTGGGCGGCATCCGCCGTCAAGCTGCGCGGCGGGGATTTTTCATAATTCTCCAACAATGCTTCCGTGACCATTCGCAACATGCGACCGGTCTTAAATCGCAGTTGCTCGACCCGGGCAGACTCATAAACCAGGTCCCTCGCGAGATCGCGGAATGCGGCATAAACCTGCACGATCTCCGGCTGGAGCTCCAACTGCCATCGGTAGCGATTGGATGGCGGCAGACCGGGATCAGACCGATCACGAAGACTCGCAGCACCGATGAACGCCCCCACAGTGCGGGCCAGGTAAACACTTAACGCATTGCGATCCGCATTCCTTGATTCATCAAGGATGGCAGCCAACTGCAGCAGAGCAAGTCGCTGAGGTTCACTGAGCTTCGGACGATCCTCAACCCATCCGCGCACAGATGCGGCATCGATGAATCCGGCACGGAACCCATCCGAAATATCGAAGAGCGAATAAGCGGTATTGTCCGCCCAGTCCATAATCTGTGCTTCCAGACTGCGATGGGATTCCAGGACTTCCGTCATCCGGCTGCGCTGCTGCTTCAGCTGAGCACCTCCAATTCCGTCGTTCACAACCGAGGCGTATGCGGCTGTGGCATCAGTCAGCGAAGCGGGGATCGCTCCATCGAATAAAAATTCCATTTCGCAGCTTTGCTCGGGGTACAAAAATTTGCTGTCGCCTTTTGTATCTCCCGCACCGATGCGTTTGTACTTAAAAATCGCATCCAGGAATGCCCGCGACGGACGCATGCCATCCTCCCGGTTAGCTGCCCGCCACATGAGCCGGCACACCTCACGCACCGATTGCGCATTGCCTTCAAAGCCACCATACCCGGACATCAAATCATTAAGAATCGCTTCGCCCGGATGCCCGAAAGGTGGGTTCCCCAGATCATGAGCCAAGCATGCTGCTTCCACAATCTCAGCAGAAATTTCCACCTCCGGCTGGGAGCCGTTCAGGTGAAAAACAATGCCGCGCCCGATCTGCGCGACCTCCATGGAATGGGTCAGCCGAGTCCGGTAAAAATCATATTCACCTGCCAGAAAAACCTGCGTTTTCCCCTGCAACCGGCGAAAAGCACTGCAATGAATGATACGATCACGATCCTTAGAAAACTCAGGCCGATGCGGAGCTCTTGCAGCCTGTTCCCGTCCAAACAAGTCGGGCAAAATTCCGCTATGCTGCGCACGCGGATGAAGCCGGAATTCCTCGCGATCCCAATCCGAGTAAAATGGCACAGGCTTCAGGATGAGCTGACTACCGATTTCCCCAATTAGTAATTAAATTGAGGTAGTCAACGTTCGGAACGGTGCCTGTGCCAGCGGTAGACCCTGTATTATATGCATTAACTGCACGGGGACTCGCAGGGACACCTGCTGTAGACCATAGATCGAAAGTTGCAGTGTTAAATTTGCCGGGGGAATTGTATCGATACGTAGTGCCCCATGGGTCCACGACGCGGGAACTGCCAGTTGGCTGTTTACTCGCACTGAGAGGACTCAACTGATTGGGTTTCAGTTCCATATAAACTTTTCCTTGAGTCCCAAAAACACCGTTGGAAGCCACCTCGTCAGTTGTGACATAAGCGTCATTCCCATCTCCGGTAAGAGCCTGGTATAGCAGCTTGGAGCTGTCAGCA
>JBGTCP010000499.1:0-2718 GCA_041748815.1 Chthoniobacterales bacterium | reverse complement strand
TGCGTGAACTCGACATGCACATAACAATTACCCCGCCACAGATCCATCTTGCGGCCCGTTTTTTCGATTACCCAGGAACCAAGGTTTTCATCAGGCACAAATAGTATGTTGCGGTCGGCCGGAGCGGCATTAACGATCAGCATCGCATTACCGCTGGTGCAAATCACATCCGAGAGTGCCTTCACGCCCGCGCTGCAATTAATGTAAGCAATGACGTAGTAATTTTTCTCCGCATGTTTATTGAGAAATGCCTCAAGTTTCTCCGGGGGGCATGAATCCGAGAGTGAACACCCGGCATCCAGATCCGGCAGGATGACAGTTTTTGTGGGATTCACGATCTTCGCCGTCTCGGCCATGAAGTGCACCCCGCAGAATAAAATAACATCCGCATCTGTCTCAGCAGCGCGGTAACTCAATCCCAACGAGTCACCCACGTAGTCCGCAATTTCCTGAATCTCCGCAGTCTGGTAATTGTGAGCAAGGATCACCGCGTTGCGTTGTGCTTTGAGCTCAAGGATTTCTTCCACCAGATCGGTGCTGAGGGTTGCCGTTATCATGAGCCATTACTAAAACAGCTCCGGGCATCGAAGTAAAGGCCGCCCCTGCAGCGAGCAGGAATTCCAATTTCATCGTCCTCGATTCTTGATTGCCAATCTCCAAACGGCTCCTTAAGCTAGCCGATCCATGGGAAAAGTTGCATTAGGAAAAGGTTTAGGGGCGTTGATCACTGCACGTAACGCAGTGGCTGCAACAGCACCACAGGATGGAGAGGTGGTGCAGAAAGTAGCGCTCTCGCAAATCATTCCTTCTCCGCTGCAACCTCGTAAAGATTTCCCTGCCGAAGGACTTGGCGAACTCATTGAATCGGTGCGTGAGCGCGGAATAATTCAGCCGTTGATTGTCCGGAAAATCGGCTCCAATTACGAATTGATTGCGGGCGAGCGGCGCTGGCGTGCGGCGACGGAGGTCGGGCTCAAGGAAGCTCCCGTCATTGTGCGCGATGCCTCGGACCTGGAAGTGCTCGAGCTGGCATTGATTGAGAACCTCCAACGCGAGGATCTCAACGCGATTGAAGAAGCGCAGGCATATGCCCGGCTTGCCCGCGAGTTCAGTCTCAAACAGGAGGAGATTTCCAAAAAAGTCGGCAAGAGCCGCGCCACGGTTGCGAACTCGATGCGCCTCCTCGATCTGCATCCCGATGTGCAAAAGTATGTCGTGCACGACCGTCTTTCCGTCGGCCATGCAAAGGTGTTGCTCTCTGTTAAGGACGCGACCGATCAGGTATTTCTTGCTGAGCTCATTCTCAAGCAGGGTGCCACTGTGCGCGTCGCAGAAAAACTGGTTTCGGCACATCTTGAACGCGTGAACGGCACACGGCCGACCCGTTCGAAGTCCAAAAAAACCTCTACCGAACTCGCGCCCGCCCTCCAGCATGTGCAAAACCGCCTGCGTGAGCGCCTCGCCACGCACGTCACGATCCAGCACAGCGAAAAAAAAGGCCACCTCGCCATCGAGTATTACGGCAACGACGACCTGCAACGCATCCTCGAATTGCTCGGAGTCGAGACGGTCGAAAAGTAAGCTTACTCAGGTCGCCCAGGCAGTTCACGAGAAGGATTGCTCTTGCGCCGCCGCCGGTGTACGTTGCCCGCTCTATGACTAAAGCTGAAATTATTCGTCGCCTGGAAGATCCGGGCATTGTGGCCGTGATCCGTGCCGATTCCTCCGAGCAACTCATGCATGTGGCTGAGGCCCTTGCGGATGGTGGTGTGACCAGCATGGAAGTGACCATGACCACCCCAAACGCCCTCCAGGTGATCCGGGATGTGACCGAAGCATTTGGCGACCGCATCCTCATGGGTGTGGGGTCTGTGCTTGATAGCGAAACCGCTCGCATGGCATTGCTCGCAGGTGCGGAGTTCGTCGTCACCCCGGTGATGCGCCCCGACGTCATCCAGCTTTGCAACCGCTACAGCAAACCCATCGCCTGCGGTGCTTACACCCCGACCGAGGCCCTCGCAGCACATGAGGCTGGCGCGGATTTCGTTAAAATTTTCCCTGCTGATCAACTCGGGCCGAAATATATCAAAAACCTCCTCGCCCCGCTGCCCATGCTGCGCATCATTCCGACCGGCGGCGTGAGCGTGGAAACTGCTGCAAGCTTCCTCGATGCCGGATGCGCCGCACTGGCCGCAGGCTCCAGTCTTGTGAGCAAAGAAATCCTGAAAAATTCCGACTGGGCGGGATTGAAAGCACAGGCCGCCGCATTTGTGGAAGCCGTCAGAAAGGCAAAATCTTGAGCCGCAGACGTAAATCCTCCGGCGGCACTTCTGCCAATACCGGCCAGGAAAAAGCTAAAGAGCCAGCCGCAAAAAAAGCCCGCTCCTCTTCAGGAGGCGGCGGTCGCTCGCGCCGCAAGCCGGAATCCGGTGGCCGCAGACGCTCGTCCGGCGGAGAAAAACCGAAGTCCACTGAGCCGCAGTTTTTGCCACTCAAATCGGACGGCCCGACCCACGACCCGGATGTCATCCGGCGCTTGCTGGCGATGATGGCGCAGACGGATTACCGCCCGTCGGATGGTCCGGTCCTCGCAAAACGGCTCAATGTTCCGCCCCGCGAACGCGACGATTTTACCCTCCTCCTCGAAAAGCTCGAGCGCGAAGGCCAAATCGCCCGCATCCGCAAAACGCATTACCTCCTGCCCGATGAAGCCGATCT
>JBGTCP010000498.1:0-13891 GCA_041748815.1 Chthoniobacterales bacterium | reverse complement strand
GCTTGCAGAGATCGCAAAGTGGGAACAGTGGAATGATGAGAAAGCCGCTTTCTTTGAGTCGAAGTTATTGGAAACTGACATCATGCGTGCTCATTGGCTGGTGCAGCGCGGTGCGTGGCATTTCCGTCAGCGCAGGTTTGTGGAGGCTGCTGCGGATTTTGAAAGTGCCATTGCGGTGCCGAATCCGGGCAGGATGGAGGCGGCGTTGGTCATGCTCACGCGATCCCGCATCGAGCAGGCGCGCGCACTACGACGTGAATCGGCGGATCCCAGAACTGTCGAGGCTCTTTTGGAGGATGCAGGGCGGGTGAGCGATGAGTATTCCGAGGCGTTTCCGGAAGGAAGATTTTTTGCGGATATGCTTGGGTGGCGTGCAGCCATTGCCAGTGAACGTGGATACCCGGAGGGAGCATTGCCGTATCTGTTGCAACAGTTGGAACACCAACCCACGCGCGAAGTGCAGCGTTCCGTGTATCGTGAATGTGACCGGATCTTTCATTTGCTGGTAGATCAGTTTGAGGAGTCGGATTTGCAGGATTATCAATGGGAGCGGGTGGTTCATCAAATTGCATCGCATCCGGCACTGGCTACACGGTTGGTGTATCTCTGTCTCGACAGCGAAGCACAGCGGGATTTTGACGGATACCCGTTTGGCGAGAGTTCGTCAGGTGACCGTGATAAACTGGACTTCCTGCAACGGCGTGTCCTGCGGCTTCGGAGTGCTGCACGTCCGCTCATGATTTCTTTGGGTGCGGCAATGCTTGAGCACGCTGGATCGGCAACATCCGACCATCGGACCACACTGGTGCTTGCCTGGGCGGCCACGGAGAACGGCATGCACGAGCAAGCGCTGGCTTTGCTGGACCTCGCATCGATGCAGGATCAGCTCACGGATGATCTTTTAAATTTGCAGGCCACTGTGGCGCTCCGGGCGGGCAGGGCTGCGGAGAGCTTAGTGGCCTTGCAGCGGCTTGCGGAGTTGCATCCGCAGAGTCCACTGGCCGCCGATATTCCATGGCGGATGGCGGTGACTTTACAAACTCTCGGTAGGCCGGCGGATGCCATCGAGATTTTATGGAGTCGGGCGGATTCAGAGGAAGCCGATGTCCCCACGGTTCGCATTGGCTACGAGATCATGCAACTGATCGATCTCTATTTTCAGTTCGCGCCGATTGAGCAACTCACTCCGCTTTTGGATGCCGGGGATCCTGAACTTGTGAAGGTGGCGGGAAAGGTGATCTTCGGTCGCGCTCTTGCGGTTGGCAACTTTGATGCGGCGGAGCTCTGCATCACGGAGGCTGACGAAGATATGAATTCTGAGGGGTTTGTTTCGATGACACAGGAGGTGTGGCAGGAAAAAGTGGTGCCCATGATCGGGTGGCAGGCCGAAATGAAATCCAACGACGCGTCCGTGGCCGCAAACGCTGCATGGGCGGTGGCCAATCACTGGATGCAACATCGAGGGACACTTACCATGCCATCGACCTGGCAACTTTTCCCCTCGGAGAATGATAGGCATCTTACCGATGTGCGACGCCGGCAAAATGCGACATTGCTTGGACTGAAGGATTTTGAGATTGCGCAGGAATTGGATGGGCGTGATGAAGCATGGCATGCGCTGAACTGCGCATTGAAAGCGGCCGATCTTTCGCCGGACTTGGCTCCGGCCGCTTTGGCGCTGGCGAATCAAGCGTTGTTTCGCATGGCAGAGCTGTCCATTTATCAAGGCCAGCGGGCGGTTGAGACGCGGGCGACTGCGTTGTCGCGGGAGATCGTGCGGAAGCTGCGCCAGGAACATCCTGATAGCCCCGAGGCGGCAGCTACTCTGCCATTGGAGTTTCCCGTTGTCACAGAACAGACGGAGTGGATGCCGGGCGACTATTTGCCATGGCGCGCGCGAGGGCAAATTCTCAGAGCATTCCGAGATGACCCTGAGGACGAGTACTACAACGAATGGGACGAGGAACCTGTCTTCGATGCCGTTGCTGAGCTTTCTGCGCTTGCAAAAGGTGATTCGCCACCAGCGGCTGGTCGCGATGCCTTTCTTGCTGAGATTGAGCGGATCAAAGCGGCATTCCTTCCGGGATTCACCAGTGCGAACCAAGCGTCAGTACTCAATGCACTGGAGGATTTCGCAGCGTTAATTGGCAACCCGGCGACTGCGGACGCGGTGGTCCGGCCCTACATGCAAATGCGGCTGGCCGGCCATCCTCCGCCAGAGGGTTTTGAAAGCGATCCCGATTGGCAATCGATCCAGGACTTTCTGGAATATTGGAACAATGTGCGGCCAGTGGAAAATTCCTACTACCTCCCCGCGCCTCCCAACCGCGATGAAGTGGCGGCATGGGATCAGTTTCTGGAAAGCTACCCGGAAAGCCCCAAGGCGGGCGCTGCGGAGTTCCGGCGCTTGCGTCTGATCTGCAGGCAGCATCGTCCGCCCGCCACTATCTTTGTGGATCACTGGCCCACCGCTCAAGTACCATGGGGATATAAAACTGCAGGCGTTCGCAGGGAGGAAGCTGGGAATCCTGATCTCGCGCAAGCAGCGATTGAAGAGTGGAAACGGGAGAACTTGGAAGCAGGCAATTTTGTATTTGACGTCAAACTTCTTGAGGCTGGGGAATGGATGGATGCCGGGGACGCCTCCCGTGCCATGGGTTTGCTGCTGGAAGTGCTCAACTCGCCAGCACATCGCGATCTGCACATGATTGCGATCATGGAATTTGCAACGATCGCTGCCGGGTTAATTCATTTGGAGGAACGCGGTGCAGCGTTGGAAGCGTTTCGGCAGCATCCCGATGCAATTCTGATTTTAGAGCGACTGATCCGCGGCGATACTTTTCTCTCCCGCCTGCGTCCGATGCTCCCGGCGCTTGCGGAAGTTGATAAACCGTAGGTTTACGTTTCCAATTGATTTTCGGAGGTGCATGTTTAGTTTGAAGCCGATGTCACTCTCAAAACTCGACCCGGCGTTGCACCGGGACAAAAAACCGGATTGGATTAAGGTCAAGTTGCCTTCGAATCCGGTTTTCTTTTCCACGAAGGCGCTGGTTTCCGATTTAAAGCTGCACACGGTGTGTGAAAGCGCGCAATGCCCGAACCGGTGGGAATGCTGGAGCCAGGGGACCGCGACTTTTATGATCGCAGGGGACCGGTGCACGCGGGCATGTGGATTTTGCGCCGTGAGCACCGCAAAGCCGTTTGCGCTCGAGGCCGATGAGCCCGAGCGCGTGGCTGAAGCGGTGGTGCGCATGAAACTGAAGCACATTGTGATCACTGCGGTTGCCCGGGATGATCTGGCAGATGGCGGCGCGGAGCATTTTGCGAGAACGATCCAAACGGTCCGTGATCGTGTGCCGGGGATCGTGATTGAAGTGCTCGTTCCGGACTTTAATTTGAAAGACGATGCGATTGCGACTGTCGTCAATGCGCGCCCGGAAATTTTTAATCACAATCTGGAAACGGTCGAGCGGCTGACTCCGGTGGTGCGGTCGCGGGCGAAGTACGAGCGCTCGCTCGCAGTGCTCCAGCGGGCCAAGGAAATGGATCCCGGCATTGTGACGAAAAGCGGGCTGATGCTTGGGCTGGGGGAGACCGAGCCGGAGCTATTTCAGGCGATGGATGATTTGCGGGATCACGGCGTGCAGGTACTTACTCTAGGGCAGTATTTGCGGCCGACTCCGCAGCATTTGCCGGTGGTGGATTATGTCACGCCGGAGCAATTTGATCTCTATGGCGACATCGCCCGCAGCAAGGGATTTGAGCATGTCTCCTCCGGGCCATTGGTGAGAAGCAGCTACCACGCCGCTGATTTCCATCCAGTGCCGGGAAAAGATTAAAAAAAGCTTGAAGTGTAGGACGTTTGGTACTAGATTGAGTATCAAATGAACAAGCAACCAGAAGAGTTTAAATCGCTCATTGTCCGTGAGATGGGAGCGACTTACGCGGCAAAGCAGGTGGAGGCACCAAGTGATGGCATGGAGTTTTTTGAAATGATGGATGCGGTGAAGGATGGGTTGCCGATGGGTGAGTTTGAGGCCGTGCGAGGCATGCTCGAGATTGGGGCTGAAGAACTGGCCGAGCATCTTTCCATGAGCAGAAGCACGCTGATGCGGCGCCGCAAATCGGGGAGACTGGACACACTGGAGTCTGACCGTTTGCTGCGCTTCGCCCGTTTGTTTCAAAACGCCGTTGAGGTTTTTGGAAATGAGCAATCGGCCCGTCTGTGGTTGAAGTCTCCTGCCCGCGCTTTGGGCGGTATGATCCCGATCACATGCGCCGGGACGGAAGTTGGCAGCCGCGAGGTCGAGAACCTGTTGGGCCGTATCGAGTTTGGCGTGTTCACTTAGGAACTGATGGTTACGGCTTGGAGGATTGTTCCCAAGGAACGTCGGCTTACGGCCTTTGATGGTGAAGGCGCACGACGGTTTGGCGGTCGATGGAATTCCGAGGGCATCAGATTGGTCTACACAGCATGCAATCGCTCGCTGGCATGCTTGGAGACTCTGGTGCATCTGCCAAATCCGCCACCAGCCAGGGAGTTTGTAATTCTTCCGGTCGAAATTCCAGATGGCTTGATCTCAAGATTGGCAGGCTCAGAGATTAAGAACTTCGAGACGCTTGAGATGCAGCGATTGCTCACCCGCACGATTGGAGACCGCTTCATCCAAAAGGCCGCTGCAGCTGTGCTGGAGGTGCCGAGCGTGATTGTCCCTGGCGAGATTAACTTTCTCATCAACCCGGAGCATCCCGGGTTTGATGACTTTAAAATCGGCCGTCCCGAGCCTTTTGCGTTTGACGCACGGCTCTTAAGTGCGAGGAGGGTGGTATGAAATTTTTTGCAGCGATTAGCCTTTGTTTGTTAGCTTTATCATCCTCAGCGGCGGGTGGTTTTTCATCAGCACTGCTTGAAAACCAGGACTATTGGGGTGATGGCAAGGCCGAATACCTGATTTACGATGCGCAGGAACTCAGGTATGGCGCACTCCATGAGTCGAAGGTGATCCATCTTTTGGTGAAGGAATCATTCACCCCGGAAGCTCTCGTGAAGGCGGATGAATGGAACCGCGAGGGCACGTATCCGGTTTTAAAAATGAACCAGATTATTCAGATCCCCACCGGTGTTTATTGGTATCAGCAGATGCTGAGCATCTTCCGTGACTTCCGGAACGGACAGCCGGTATTGCTGACTTTCACTAGCAACGATAGTTGCGGGAATAGCTTTAAGCGGGTCGAAGGCAACGGGGCCGGTTGGCAGCAGAGCTACGAAACCTACTGGGAGGGAATGAACCAGGGCGAAGAGCAATTTCGAAAACCGGAAAATGCATTCTTTTACGATGAACTGCCGTGGCTGGTGCGCACTTTGGACTTCGAGGCTGAAACCAATGAGTCGTCCGTCCTGTTGAGCACTTCCTTGATTGGCTCAAAGTTCAATCCGGTGAAGTTTGAAACAGCGACGATCCTAGTGGAACCCGGACAGGGTACGCATACGGTGAAAGTGCTTCATGCCAAGGGCGAGGATGTATTTCAAGTGGATGCCACGTTTCCGCATCTGGTGCGGGAGTGGAGGCGCTTTGATGGAAGCACCATGCAGCTCAAGCATGCTCTGAAATTGGACTACTGGAATTACAACAAGCCCGGGGATTTGGAGCGCGCGTTAGAAGATAAGTCGTTGCACATCGTGCAGTAAATTTTGCATGGAGCCACGCATCATCGATAGCTGGGTGCAGTGGATTGCGGGGGCTTTGCTGATCGCTGGAGCCGGGCTTATGCTGCCGCATGGGGGGCTGCATGACTTTGGGACGGTGCCGTGGTTTCTTGCAGGTGCCGGGGTCATGCTCGCGGGTTTTTTTATGGGACATTGGAAACGGGAGGTTTCGTGGCAGCTGTTTTGGATCGTGGCTGTGATGACAAGAGTTGTGTTGCTTTGGCAGGTCCCCGGTAACGATATCTACAGGTATCTGTGGGAAGGTCGAATGTTGCTCATTGGTGAAAATCCCTATGTGCACCCGCCGTCGTCGGAGGTGTTGTCAGCTTACCGCGACAGCCTCTGGGAAATGGTGCAGCATAAAAACTACACCGCGATTTATCCACCACTGACTCAGGTGATCTTTGCGGCGTGGTCCGCAGTTGGAGCCTCGGCATTTGTGTTCAAGCTACTGTTTGCGCTGGCGGATCTTACGGTCGTGGGATTGTTGGCGAAGCGATTTGGTGCGGGCAAGTCTCTGATCTATGCGTGGAATCCGTTGGTGATTTATTCGTTCGCAGGTGGCGGGCATTACGATGCGCTGTTTGTGCTCGCATTGTTGGCAGGATGGTTTGCCTGGGATGCAGGTAAGTGGCGTGCGGGGGTATTATGGGTGGGAGTTGCTGTGGCTATCAAATGGATGGCGCTGCCGCTGCTCGCGTGGATGGGGTGGCGTCTGGTCCGTACACAGGGATGGCTCGCGGGAGCTGGGTATGGAGTTGCTGGAATTGCCCCGCTTATGCTGTCATGGCTGGTAGTCTGTGGATGGTCGGGAGAATGGACGCTGCAGCTGTTGCCTCCGAAATTTTCCCAGCATGCAAGGAGTGCAGATCTCATTCCGGCGCTTGCAGGGTTGATCTGGGAAGAAGCGCAGTACCAAAACCAGTGGTTTTTAATTCCTCTCGCAGCGGGGTGGGCGGTCGTGATCTTCTCTGCGAAAAGGATGGAGGTAGCAGCGCTGTGGGTTTTTGTGGTGATGTTTGTGCTTACTCCGATGGTGCATGCGTGGTATTTCACGTGGATGATCCCCTTTGTGGTAAATTGCAGAAATGCGGGAGTGCTTGCCGTTTCGGCTTCGGGTTTTGTGTATTTTATGCTCTATCACCATGTCGAAGCGCCGGGCGGAGATTGGTTGCTCTCCCCGTGGGAGCTGGCCTTGTTGTGGGCTCCGCTGGTCATGGGCTTCGTGTATTCCGAGCTTTGGCGCGGGAGGGAGCCGCAGTGAAAGTGATCGCAGCGTTGATGCTAAAAGCACCAAGGCCCGGCACGGTAAAAACCCGCCTGGCAAAGTCAGTTGGTGCTGTGGAGGCTACTGCGATCTACCGCAATCTGGTCGAGAGGCAGTTGAATGCGATGCCGCCCTCATGGTCCATCGCAGTGCACTTTGCCCCCGCGGATGCTCTTGAAGAAATGCACGGATGGATCGGAGAGGCAAGAGAGAGTGATTTTTTTGCGCAGCCGGATGGAGACCTGGGCCGCCGAATGCATGATGCAGTCTTTCAACACCTGAGCGCCGGAGCTAATGCGGTGGCATTGATCGGCGGAGATTGCCCCGGACTGGATGCGGTAATCCTTGAAAATGCGGAAGCTCAGCTCAGCGCGAGCGATGTGGTGATCATTCCAGCAGTCGATGGCGGCTATGTCTGCCTCATGACCCGGACCTCAGCGCCTGAGTTGTTTACCGGAATCGATTGGAGCACGGATAGGGTGCTGACTCAGACGCTGAATGCAGCGAAGTCGGCGGGCCTTGCCGTTGTCGTCCTGGAACCGCTTGAGGATGTGGATGATCTGGAATCGCTGGAGCGCTCGGGGTTCAGACCCCGGCTGTGACAGGAAGCTCCAGCGCTTCATTGCACTCTGAGGCCAGGATGGTTTCCAGTGACTCGCGGCGCGAAATGATCTGCGTGCTGCCGTCGGGGTTGATCCACACCTGCGGTGGCCGGCCAATAGAATTATACTGGCTCGACATTGCGATGCCATAAGCACCAGCATCATGAATGCACAGCAGATCGCCTTTTTCAGGAAGTGGCAAGAGGCGGGGTTCCAGCATTTCATCGGCTCCACGGGTGAAGACATCCCCGCTTTCGCAAAGCGGACCTGCGACGCAAAGTTTTTCCTGAGCATCTCCCTCGCGGGCTGGAATGCTGATGCGGTGGTAGCTGCCATACATGGCTGGACGGATCAGATCGTTGAAGCCGGCATCGATCATGACAAATGTTTCGCCCAGGCCTTTTGCGTTGGTGCGGGTCTTTTTGATATCTGTAACGGTGGCCACCAACGTGGCGGATGAGACCACGTAGTAACGCCCGGGCTCGATCTCGATGCGCAGCTCACGACCCGCTGCATGGTTCAGCGTCTCTCGTGCATCTTTAAGAACTCTGCCGAGTGCTTCGATATCAAGAGACTCGTTACTACGGTAATCGTGAGGCAACCCGCCACCCAGACTGATAGCATTCACGTGTGGAAATGCGGGGATCATCTCTGCAAAAAATCCGGCAAGTTTCGTGAGATTTTCACGTAGCTCCGTCTGCCGCGGACCACTGCCCACGTGCGCGTGAAGCATGGTCACTTGAAAGCCATTGCGCGCGGCCTCGGCTGCCACCTCAGCGGCATCCTCCCACCAGATTCCGTGCTTCGAGCTGGGTCCGCCCGTGTCGCACGCATTCACATGTCCGTGACCGAATCCCACATTAATACGAAGAGCAACAGGCCCTGTGTAGCCTGCCTCGACCAGATCCTTAACCATCGCGGGTGAACCAAGATTCGGTAGCAGACCATGATCCAGGATTGCCGATTTCCAATCATCGCGAAACACATCGGCGGTGTATAAAATTTCCGGAGGATTTGCTCCGGGGTTGTAGCCGGCGCGGATGGCGCGGAAGCATTCATTGGCACTTACGGCATCGATCCAGATCCCGTTCTCCTGCATGAGTTGGAGGATGGCGGTGGCCGGGTTTGCTTTCATAGCATAGCGCGCTTGCAGTCCGGCTCCAGCCGTGAGTGCGTGCACCTGCTCGATGCGTTGAAGGATTTCGCGGGAGTCGATCAACCAGAATGGCGTGCCAACACTAGATGCGATGGCTTCTAAAAACTCGGTTGTGTGTTGAATGGATTCAGGCATTTGGGAATTACACGATATATTCGATTTTTAACATCCTGCCGGATGCTGCTACTGGAATTACGTGTTGCACGGGACGCAATCAACGCAATTTTGCACAGAGTGAAATCACGCGGCGTCTTTCACGAGTTCGGCGAAGAAGAGTCTGCCGGATCCTGTGGCCACGGTGCTGATGATGGTGACATCCACGTTATTGCCGATGAGGTGGGCCGCTTGATTGACCACAATCATACTGCCATTCTGAAGATATCCCACTGCCTGGTCGGCGTCTTTGCCCTGTTTGATCAAAGGCACTTGCACCCGGTCACCGGTTTGAGCCTGAAAATCCAGCGCCGCATTCAGTTCATTGAGGTTAATAGCTGGTACACCCTTCAAACGAGCGACTTTGCAGAGCGGGCCATCGTTGGTGAGAAGACGGGCCTGTAGCATCGTGGCAGCCATGATGAGACGCTGATCCACGCTGCCGTGCTGTTCACTAGCGGCATCGTAAATGGTAATCTCCAAAGTTTCTGTTTTTCGCAGATCTGCCAGGTAATCCAAGCCCCGTCTGCCTTTTTCACGTAGTTGCCAATCCTTCGAGTCCGCCATGTTTTGGAGCTCCTCGAGCACGAAACTCGGGACGATGAATGCAGTGCTGAGAAATCCTGTTTCCACAACGGCTTTAAGCCGGCCATCGATAAGGATATTTGTGTCCAGAAGCATGGGACTGTCCTGCACAGACTGGCGGCTGAAACGCACATAGGGGATAATGAGTGAGAACTCATCGCGATTGCTTCGAATTGCCAGCATCATGCCGATGTAACCGAAAATGGCGTAAAGTATAAGCCCGGCAGTGTACTGAATCTCTTCTGACTGGTATCTCATAATGCCCGATGCCTGAAACAGATAGGAAACGATGAATCCCAAACCAAGTCCGACCGAGGCCGACGAAAAAGCGCGGAGTGAAACCCCCTTGAGCAGCCGATCCACCAAAACCATTAGCAGTCCGAAAGCTCCCCCGATCATGGCTCCGACCCATGCGCTTCCTTGAAGAGAATCCGAAGCGAACGCCCCCATGCTCATAGCCGCTATTACGAATAGCAATCTGAGAAGGTTTGTGGTGCGTTTTGGATGCATGAAGTGGATTTACCGGGATTGATTTTATCTTGGTGTCAATTCGCGGATTGCGCAAGCGGATTGCTTGGATGCAAGTGTTTGCAAGGGCACACGCCCGAGGCATCTGCCTTTGTTCCGCCGCAAAGGCAGACGCCTCGCTTTGTGGCGTTCAGGCACCCACGCGCCCGCGACCCGGAGCCTGCTCTTCCAATCCGTTATCCGGTGGAGCAATGTCTGCCGGGGGGAGATCGGCGACCACGTCCGCCCACGACCGGCCGCGCGAAGTATCCAGGGTCAGAGGGATCGGCGTGGCGCTTGCCTCAATGGCAAAAATCCTTGCGGGAGCTTCGCTCCAGGCGGATTCCGCAACGAACCGGAGTTCGGATATCTCGCGGTTAACAGGCAAAACTGTGAGACGGCGGTGGTTGTCACGAATCTGTTGGAGCGTTTCCCATGCACCACTGCCATTGCGGCATTCGATCCGGAAATCGCGCACCAGTGCTGCGGGCATCGGACGTGGAGCATCATCGAGTGTGTAACGGCAAGGCAATTGTTTGGAGTCATTCAGGTCGCTGTCGAAGACCATGCGTAGGCAGTCGATGGACCGTGGAGAATTCCAGGACAATGTAAACGCCGAACCCGGTGCAGCCTCCAAGCAGTGGGCATCTCCATTGATGGGACGCTCGTGAGCGTCCAATAACAGATCGATGGCGATGTCCGTATTTGTGGAAATTTTCGCGTCTAGCGTGGCGGCTGATATTGGTTTGGCGAGACCCGGCAGCCAGCAATCGTCCTCCATCAGTCGGCTTTGCAGCAAGCGCACTTCATCGGCAGTAAGTTGGGCAGGATTTTTGCCAGCCTCATTGCAAAGCGCCGCTGCCGTGCCGACTGCCTGCCCGATGATCGCACACGTGGCCATGACGCGCGTTGACGACAAGGCGCAATGGGTCGCGGAGATGTTGCGGCCTGCCATAAAAAGATTCGGCACACTTGCAGAAAACAGCGAACGGAACGGGATGCCATAGGGCGAGGGCGCTTTGTGAAATAGCGTCGCCTTGCCGGGGTAGAGCAGTCCAGCGGGGTGGTGGTCGTCCATGCTCCAGCCGCCGTATGCCAGGATATCTTCAAATGGACCACCCGCACTCACATCGTTCTGAGTGAGAATGTGCGGGCCAACGTAGCGGCGGTTTTCGCGTTTGCCGGGGAGTGCTCCCATCCATCGCACCCTCCAATTTGCAAGCTTGGCAGCCTGTGGTCCGCGGTTTTTCATGTAATCCCACACGCCCCAGCCAACACGCATCAACTCGTCACGGATCAGCTCCGCATCGCGAATCGTATTTTGCAATCCGCCCAACTCCAGCCACCAGAAGTTGTGTCCGAGTCCGTCGCCAAGGCGTGACGGCAGGGTGGACTGGTCGTCGAAAAAGTAAGCCCAGCGGGGTGGCTGGAAGCTTCGCGCTGTGCCGGTTTCCTCTAATTGGAGCAAAAGTGTGTTGCCCATCGTTTTGAGGTCAGCCCGCGAGGGGGCAATGGATTCTCCAAATTCCTCACGTGCCTCGCGTCCGGTCCGCACCATCGCTCCGGTGATCGGGGCGAGCACCGAGTCGCCCGAACAATCAATATAATACCGCGCGCGCACAGTGTGCCAGGTCTGCGTGGTCATCTGCCATGCCCGCACTTCCGTCAAATGCCCATCTTCCATCTGCCCATCGTTGCAAGTACAGTTGAGCAACGTGGTGAGTCCCGGAGTCATTTTCGCAAACTCAAAGAGCACTGCATCCCAGGCGGAATAGTTCCCTTCGGGATTGCGCAATCGGTTGAGAACCTGAATCTCTTCAAGAATTCCGGTTTCCTTTTTGTGAGGACCATGAGCGCCGCATATCCACATGCGTACCTCCGATGAAGCATTTCCGCCAAGCACGGGTCGGTCATGAATAAGAATGACTTTCGACCCCCGCCGTGCTGCCGCCACAGCCGCTACCAAACCCGCCATCCCTCCACCCACCACGCAGATATCCCCCGTGTGCGTTTCATGATCGAATGCTTTATTCATCCCTCCACCTTCTGCCTCCCGTGTGACTTTCTCAAGATTTGCGACCTTCAGAAATTGCGCATTCTATTACAAAAATCTATCATGCCACGATGAATCAACCTGTTTATAAGCTGGATCAGTGGAATTCGCTGCGGATGCAATTGCTCTGGGTGTATGAACGCGACGTTGCAGGCACAGCAACCACTGGATCGGATCATGATTACCACAGCGCGCTGCACGTCCGGTCGGGCTGGGTCGAAGCCGGGCGGTCAAAGGCGACCGCAGTGTGTGCCGGGGCTGGGGACTGGCTGATTTTGCAGCAGGGTCGGCGTTGGCAGAGGTTCAGTGACCCCTGCATTGTGACGTCTATCGGATTTCGGATTCAACTACCCGCTGGTGATCCGCTCTACGACAAGCAGCTGCCATTGCACATCCCAAGGCGCAGCGCACCCGGATTAGATGCAGCTGCAAAGAAACTGGTAGCCACCGCCGGGCGCACTGCGGGTTTGGGGTTTAAGCGTGAGGAACGTCCTGTGAGCCTTGATCAGTTCATGGACTGGCAGGATGCGTTCCGAAACTTTTTGCGCAACATCTCCGGTGAATTTTTGCAACATGGAGTGCCACCACGAGGGATGAACTCCGAACATCCGGCTCTCGCGCGGGCGCTGGATTTCATTACTCACTCCAGGCGGCGGGTTAGCGGTCGGGAAATTGCGGCGCATGCGGGTGTTAGCCCCGTGCATCTGGATCGGCTCATGGCAGCGGCCACGGGCCACACTGTGCATGGCTTTGTTGAGCAACACCGACTCCGCATGGCGAGAGATCTACTGCGCGACGAATCCTCACCTCTCAAAAGCATCGCGTATCAACTCGGCTTTTCATCACCGCCTCACTTTCACACATGGTTCCGCAAGCACTCTGGCTCAACGCCCGCGCAGTACCGCCTCAGTCACGCTCATTGACGCCTGCCTGCCAACCTGCCGCGATATGGCTAATGCTCTCCCACACTGGGTTCGAGCGTGACGGGATTAGTGAGGCTTCCGATTTTTTCGATCTCGATACTTACCTCATCACCCTCCTTGAGCCAGCGGGGCGGTTTGGTCGCCATTCCCACACCGTGGGGAGTGCCTGTGACGCTCACAGTTCCGGGCAGCAGCGTCGAGCTGGCACTGAGGAATTCGATGAATGCCGGAACATCAAAAATCATATCTTCCGGTGTCCAGTCCTGCACGCGTTCGCCATTAAGAGGGTCGCAATTTTCAATGTGTTCGGATTTGGAATCTCATCGGGTGTGATGAGGCATGGACCAAGCGGACAAAATGTGTCGAAGGATTTCCCGCAGCACCATTGACTCCCACCTCATTTGATCTGCCAATCGCGGGCACTGAAATCGTTTGCGCGGCGACCGCTCGCAAACCGTTGAAAGAGTTCTCATAGCTTGATTGCCATCCGGGCTGAGCGTTTAAAAATCCCGTCTCAAGGGTTAGACCTTTTTCCTGGCGAGCATGGGCTGTTCGTTTTTTCATGGGAGCCTTTTTCCCGGATGGCCGAGGCGCGGCGAAGAGCTTTTGGAGAAAAAACTGATGCCTGACTGTGATTTGGGACTCGAATGCCATGGACAGCAGCCATTGAATGACGGACTAGGGTCATCTTGTTGGCCCGGTTCACCTGGTTCACCTGGTTCACCTGGTTGGCCTTTTCCACCTTGTTCGACGTTTTTGCCGTCTCTGCCGTCTCTACCGTCTCTACCGTCTCTACCGTCTTCCACCGAGTTTACGGCATTTTCATCCTGGGCCCAGGCCGATGACATGAATGTGCCTGTTGCTAATACCAAGGCCACTAGCATGATAATCAATAGTTGGAACCGGTTTTTTTGCGTATGCATTGTCTCTCTCCTGTT
>JBGTCP010000497.1:0-1732 GCA_041748815.1 Chthoniobacterales bacterium | reverse complement strand
ACGTGAACGTCCTTGGCACCGACGAGGACATCGCCGCCTATCTCATGGAAAACCGCAACAACTTGCGCTGGAATCCGCAGGAAAAAATGTTTGAGGAGATCCAGAGCAGTCAATGATCCACGCCCGGATATTGAATACAAGGCAGGTGGGGGCGTTCAAGACATGATGAAATTCCGATCAGCGCATTGGTCTCTGCGCATCGTAGCCATCTATGCAGTGCTCCTCGGCCTGTCCTGGCTATGCCAATATTTCCTCGTGCCCGGAAAAGATTCCGATGGAGAATACCAGTTCTTGTCCACCAACTCCGGCAACATTGCCTACCTGGATTTGAATCCGGCAGCCGATAGCACACCTCCGGTCCTCATTTTGCAAAACACCGTAGAAGGGGCCGAATCCGTACTTCCATTGGCGCAGTCCATCGCGGCAGAGCGCAGAGTCCTCATCCCGGAGATGCCCGGTTTGGGAGCTTCCGCAGCGCGCGGCGCAGATGTTTCCACTGAGGGCCAAGCCCGCGCGGCGCTCGGTTTCCTGGATGCACTGGACATCGAACAAGCTGATTTTATAGGCCATCGGCTCGGCGCTGCGGTAGCTGCGGAGGTGAGCAAGTCCCACCCGTCACACGTCCGTTCGCTTGTTTATCACTCCGGCATTGGCGTGCAGGAATATTACCTCATGGGAGATTATTTTCTCAATCATGGCCTACATGCCACGCGCCTCGCAGCACTTTGGTCGCTCCGGCATCTTGTCCCCCACTTCGGCCTCATCAGCCGGGAGTTCACCGATCCCGGGCATGCCCGCAAGTACCTGGATTCCGATTTGCGGCCCGTGCGGGAGCAATTGCTGGCGTGGCAAAAACCGGCACTCATTATCCACGATCCCGAAGACGCAGTGACCTCCGCCGCCGCAGCCCGTGAACATGCCCGACTACTTCCACAATCCGAGCTGGTCGAGGTGCCTGAAAACGAAAGCCCACAAATCATTCTCTCCTTTCTGCGCACAGTGGACGATGGCATCGCCGTGACCCGCGTCACGTCGGATCCAGACCGCATGGCGATTGCTGGCGAGCCATTCGAAGATCACCGCGAGGCGACGGCCACCGGGGTTTCGTTGTGGATCTACCTGGTGCTGCTGGCGATCTCCACGCACATCAGCGAAGACCTTGCATGCATCGCTGCGGGATTGCTGGTTGCGGATGAAATCCTGCCGCTTCATTGGGCGATCCTTGCATGTTTTGCGGGTATTTATTTTGGCGATATACCGGTATATTTAGCCGGCCGATGGCTAGGCCGCGCGCCGCTTCGCAAACGACCACTCCGGTGGGTTCTCAACGAAGAGCGCGTCGACGAAACCGCCAAATTCTTTGACCGCTACGGCGCGTCGATTATCATTATCACACGCTTCATCCCCGGCACCCGCCTACCCACTTATTTCACAGCGGGAGTGCTGGGCATCCCCGTCAGCACATTTCTACTGAACTTCTTCATCGCATGCGCGATCTGGGTTCCGCTCATGATCTGGCTGGCTTCATTGCTGGGCACCGCAATGTTGGATTGGTTCGAGGCATTCCGGGGCTATGCGATCCCGGTATTGTTCGGAATCATCGCAGCAGTGTGGATCGGTCTGCGCCTCGGAGGTAAGGCGGTGAAAAAGAAAGTGCATGCGCGCCATCAATAAAGCAGCTCACAGATTCACTCGACACTTCCGCCGGGTGCGGCACAATGTATCCGCACTA
>JBGTCP010000496.1:0-2193 GCA_041748815.1 Chthoniobacterales bacterium | reverse complement strand
ACGGCATGCATGAAGATACGTTTGACCTCGGCTTGCACCTGATCCTCCGGCCATTCCGGGTGCAGATCACGCAGGCGGGCCGCTTTGATTTTCCGGGCTGTCCAGTAGAGCGCCATAGCGGAACGGATTTTTTGTTCCCCGCTCATGCCTCGAAGCATGGCGATATATTCAGGAGTGAGGTCCGTTTCCACTCTTCGAAATTAGCGAAGCGGCTGCTCCGGGACAAGAGGTAAAAAAGTACCGGATAGGCTGAGGACAACAAGCGTTTGTATTTCTACTTCTCCAACCAGCGGGCTGCCGGGGAGGGAGATGAGAATTCTTCAATCGGCAGCTCATTGGCGCCGACCAGGAGCGCTCGCAGTGGTTTGAATTCCCGGCTGAAGGCTGCCATCCCGCTCATTGCTCTTCGGCTTCCAGCGCTTTTGACCTCGATGCCCACCACCGTGTGTCCGCGTTGGAGCACAAAATCGACCTCCACGTTGCGCTCTCTCCAATAAGTGACTTCGATCGGCGAGCCCAATGTACTGTTGAGAAGATGTGCTCCGATTGCCGACTCCACAAGCCGACCCCAGAGTTCCGATTTCCGCCGTGTTTCCTCAAAACCAATCCCCGAGGAGGCCGTCATCTGGGCGGTATTCAAAACCTGAAGCTTGGGGCTGGAACCGCGCTGCCGGACTTTGCTTCCAGAGAACTTGGACAACCCTGCCACCATTCCAGCTCCCTGCAAAAGTTGCAAGTAATGAGCCAGTGTCCCGAACCATGATTTACGTTTTACTCAGCGCTAAGAGCAAGCGATTTTTAATTGAATTTGAGGGATGGGACAGGTCTGTCTTAACCCCACGTGCGCTTTCGGGATTTCTGCTGGTATGTTTCTGGACATGGGCCTAATTTCCACGGTTCATGGAAAACTCTCCCAAATTCAAAATCCTCGTGGCAGACCCGGTGTCTCAGTCCGGTGTGGATGCTCTTGCCGGGCCTGGCGATGTGGAAGTGATCGTTCAGACCGGGCTCAAAGAAGCTGAGCTTCTCGAAATTATCCCCGATATCTCCGCGCTTGTCGTGCGCAGTCAGACCAAGGTAACGGCGGCTGTGTTCGAGGCAGCCAAAAAACTGAAAGTGGTCGGCCGGGCTGGCGTCGGCGTGGACAACGTCGATATCGAAGCTGCCACAAAACACGGAGTGATCGTTATGAACACCCCGGGCGGAAACACGATCTCCACTGCCGAGCACGCGTTTTCGCTGATGGTGTCCATTGCCCGCAAAGTGCCACACGCGCATGTCACCATGCTTGCAGGCCGTTGGGATCGGAAGCTGTTTGAAGGTGTCGAACTTTACGGAAAAACGCTCGCCATTCTTGGTATGGGGCGCATCGGCACAGAGTTTGCCCGGCGGGCAATCGCGTTTGGCATGCGTGTGATCGCGTATGATCCATACCTCGCGGCAAGCCGCGCGCGTGCGTTGCAGGTCGAGCTCATCGAGGACCTTGACGCAGCCGTTGCAGCAGCAGATTTCATCACGCTTCACATGCCTTTGACCCCGGAGACCACGCACATGCTCGACGCCCGCAGACTGGCGCTTGCTAAACCGGGCGTGCGCATCATCAATTGCGCCCGCGGTGGCCTCATCGATGAGACAGCGCTCATGGAAGCCCTGGAATCCGGCCAGGTCGCAGGTGCGGCTCTCGACGTTTATGAAGAAGAGCCGCCTGCCGCCGACGCAGCAATCCGCTCAGCGAAAAATTTGATCATGACTCCGCATCTGGGCGCTTCGACTGCTGAAGCGCAGGAGAGCGTCGGCATCGAGATCGCCGAGGCAATCCGCGACGCACTTCTCACTGGCGCAATCCGCAATGCAGTGAACATGCCAAATCTGGATTCCAAGACATTGGCGGCCGTCGGCCCCTATCTCCTCTTTGGTGAGCAGCTTGGCCGGTTCCTCAGCCAGGCCGGGCCACGTCGTCCGGAATATCTGCGCATTCAATACAGCGGCCGCATCGCAGAGGAAACAACCACCCCGGTCACCCGTGCGATCTTGAAAGGATTCCTCGAAGCGGTCGGTGGAGCGGACGTGAATGTCGTGAACGCACCGGCCCTCGCCGAAACGCTTGGGATGAAGCTCGAGGAAATTAAGAGCACCAGCGGCAGCGATTTCGCGGAGCTCGTCCAAGTCACCACCGGCTGCGAATCGAATGTT
>JBGTCP010000495.1:0-3249 GCA_041748815.1 Chthoniobacterales bacterium | reverse complement strand
GAAACCATGGCCTATACTGACACATTCATTCGTCGTCCCGTGCTGGCAGCTGTTGTCAGCCTTGTTATCCTGATCGCAGGGCTGCAGGCGATTCGCACACTCAATGTGCGTCAATACCCGCGCACAGAAAACGCCATCGTCACTGTGACGACAGCCTATGTCGGTGCAAATGCGGACCTGGTGCGCGGCTTCATTACGACACCGTTGGAGCGGGTGATCGCGGCGGCCGACGGCATTGATTTCCTGGAATCGGAGAGCACGCAGGGACTCTCCACGATTCGTGCGCGACTGCAGCTCAACTACGATGCCAACCGCGCACTTTCCGAGATCAGTTCGAAGGTCGATCAAGTGCGCGGCGACCTCCCGCCGGAATCCGAAGTCCCCATTATCAACGTCGAAACCGCCGACTCCCAGTTCGCATCGGCCTACCTCAGTTTTTCGTCAGAAATTTTGCAGGAAAACGAAATCACCGATTATCTAGTGCGGGTGATTCAGCCGAAGCTCACTGCGCTGCCTGGGGTGCAGCGTGCGGACATCCTCGGTCCCCGCACATTTGCAATGCGCATCTGGCTGGATCCAGCGCGCATGGCGGCACTCAATCTCAGCCCGTCGGATATCCGCACCGCGCTTCAGTCCAACAATTACCTTGCGGCTGTCGGGCGCACGCGCGGGTCGTTGATTCAAATCAACCTGACCGCCAATACCGACCTGCGCTCCGTCGAGGAATTCCGCCGCATGGTGATCCGGCAGGAAGGGAATCAACTCGTGCGCCTGGAAGATGTGGCCGAGGTTTCGCTGGGTGCCGAGGATTACGATCAGGAGGTGCGTTTCAGCGGCGAGCGGGCAGTGTTCATCGGTGTGTGGGTGCTGCCCAATGCCAATGCGCTGGACGTGATTCAAAGTGTTCGCGAGGAGATGGAAAATGTGCGGGCCGATCTTCCATCCGGCCTGAATGCCAGCATCGCTTACGACGCGACCGAATATATCCAGGACGCCATCAACGAGGTGGTCAAGACCTTGATCGAAACACTCCTCATTGTGGTGGTGGTGATTTTTTTGTTCCTCGGTTCATTCCGCACTGTGCTCGTTCCTGTGGTGTCGATTCCTATCTCGCTAATTGGTGCCGTGTTTTTGATGCAGCTGTTTGGATTCACAGTGAATCTGCTCACGCTGCTGGCTGTGGTGTTATCGGTGGGGTTGGTGGTCGATGATGCCATTGTGGTGGTGGAAAATGTCGAGCGGCATATCCGCGAAGGAAAATCGCCATTCCTTGCTGCCATCCTGAGTGGCCGGGAATTGCGGGGGGCCATCATTGCAATGACGCTCACGCTTGCGGCGGTGTATGCGCCAATCGGATTGCAGGGCGGGCTGACGGGATCGCTGTTCCGTGAGTTTGCGTTTACGTTGGCCGGTGCGGTGCTGATCTCCGGTGTGGTGGCGATCACGCTCTCGCCGATGCTTGCGTCGAAGGTGCTTAAATCCAACGCGAAACCGGGATGGTTGCCTTCGAAAATCGATGCAATCTTTGATCGCTTGCGGGATCGTTATTTGAAATTGCTCAACTTCAGCCTGGTCTCAAGGCCTGCGGTGTATGTGGTGTGGATTTCGTTATTCCTTCTCTCGATTTTATTCTTTTGGCAGTCGCCTAAGGAACTCGCACCCACCGAGGATCAAGGTGTCGTGTTTGGCATTCTGGACACACCTTCCAATGCGACGATTGATCAGATGTCCATTTACGCGGCGCAGGTTAATGAAGTGTATGAAGAGATCCCTGAGCGTGCCCACACCTTCCAACTCACATTTCCGCAGGGCGGATTTTCCGGCATGATTGTAAAGCCGTGGGGGCAGCGTGAGCGCACTGCTTTTGAAATTCTGCCCGAGGTCCAGCAAAAGCTCAGTGGTATTTCCGGCGTGGGAATGTTTGCGGTTTTGCCTCCGCCGTTGCCGGGCGGCGGCGATTTCCCGGTGGAGTTTGTGATCGCATCCACGGCACCCACCGATCAGATCCTCGCGTTCGCAACGCAAATCCAGGAGAAGGCGGCTGCGAGTGGCATGTTTGCCTTCCCACCGATCATCGATGTGAAATTTGACCAACCGGAGGCCGAGCTCATCATTGATCGCGAAAAAGTCGCGGCGCTTGGCCTCGATCTCTCCAGTGTGGGCAGCGACATTGCCGCAGCCGTGGGCGGCAATTTTGTGAACCGTTTCAACATCGATGGACGCAGCTACAAAGTCATCCCGCAAGTGACCCGCTCCAGCCGTCTCAATCCCGAGCAGTTGGAGGAAATTTTCATCCGCTCGGGTGATGGCGGACTCATCCCGCTCAGCACCGTCTCGACCATCGAACGCAGTGTCCAGCCACGATCACTCAACCGTTTTCAGCAGCTGAATGCAGTCAAGATCAGTGGCGTTGCGATCCGGCCTTTGGATACGGCGCTTAAATTCCTCGAAGACGAAGCTGCGGCCTTGCTCCCACGCGGATACGTTGTCGATTACACGGGCGAATCCCGCCAGCTCAGGCAGGAAGGCTCCGCGCAATTCCTCTTCACTTTTGCTCTCGCGATCATGCTCATTTTTCTAGTGCTCGCCGCACAGTTTAACAGCTTCCGCGATCCGCTCATCATTCTGCTCGGCTCGGTGCCGTTGGCGATGTTTGGATCGATGATTTTCACGTTTCTCAAAATGCCCGCGCCGGATGTGCCGTTCTGGACCAACGGATGGACGACGACGTTGAATATTTACTCTCAGGTCGGCTTGGTCACTCTCATTGGTTTGGTTTCAAAAAACGGCATTTTGCTTGTGGAATTCGCGAACCAGATGCAACGGCAGGGCATGCACAAATTGGAAGCGATCAAAGCCTCCGCCCGCACCCGCCTGCGTCCCATCCTCATGACCAGTATGGCGACTGTTTTCGGTCACTTTCCTCTCGTACTTGTGACTGGAGCAGGCGCTGAGGCGCGTAACTCGATCGGACTCGTCCTGGTGGGCGGCATGTTCATTGGCACGGTATTCACCTTGTTCATCCTGCCCTCGCTTTACATGCTCATCGCCAAGGAACACGAAGAAGACGTCTCGCAAGAAAACGAGATCGCCCAGCTCGAAACCGCTGCGCTCGCCGCGCCCTTGCCGACAGCCCTTTTGAACACAACAAACCACCGCCAAAGTTCCTAACAGGCTCTAAGGTGACAGAGACCGAGACCGGATTGCCAACTCCCCATGAAGAATGGCCGTGCCCGTAAATCCGGATTG
>JBGTCP010000494.1:0-4297 GCA_041748815.1 Chthoniobacterales bacterium | reverse complement strand
GAAAGAAACGCGATCCGTGAGGAAAAGATGTCGTGTTGCTACAGCCTTGGACCCGCGCGCCGCGAGTCCGATGAACACCGTGCCCACCGGTTTTTCGGCAGTTCCCCCGTCCGGTCCGGCAATGCCTGTCGTCGAGAGCGCAAAATCCGCCCCGGTCGCCTCCAGTGCACCAGCGGCCATTGCCTCGGCCACCTCCCCGCTGACAGCCCCATGCGCATCGATGAGGGCGGCGGGCACGCTCACCAGGGCGGACTTCATTGCGTTGGAATACGTGAGAAAACCTCCGACAAACACTCCGCTGGCACCGGGGACATTCGTGATGCGATCCGCAAGATGCCCGCCGGTGCAGGATTCGACGGTCACGAGTGTCGCGCTGGAGGCGTTGAGCAGCTCAACGATTTTCTCTTCCATGAGCAGGCCATCCTCGGCATAAATGGATTTCCCGAAAACCTCTCGCACCAATGCAGCAGCGTCTTCCACGATTGCTGGCTCGCCGATGAGACGGACATCCACCTCGCCGGGGCGGGCGCAATATCCCAGCTCAAGGCCGGGTATCGCTTCCAATTGGGCACCGATTTTTTCCTCGACCATGGACTCCCCGATCCCCGCAAGATGCAGAGTCCGGGCGATGTGGCCAGAGCCATTGCCGCCCGTCTCCACGAGATTTTTTAACACGGGCAAAACGGAATCCCGGAACATGGGATGCAGCTCACGCGGCGGACCGGGCAGCAGGAAAATATGCGGCGATGGGACGTTGGGATCTGCGGGAAAGTAGAGTCCGGGCGCGGTGCCATTGTGATTGTGCAGGACCGCAGCCCCTGCTGGCACCATGGCTTGCCGCTTGATGCGGTCGTTGATCGCATAGCCCCGCCTGGTAAATCGTTCCTCAATGGCAGCAAGCACGGCGGCATCCACATGCATCTCGCGATCCAGCAGCTTTGCAGCGAGGTCGCGCGTCACGTCATCGCTCGTCGGACCAAGCCCGCCGGTCACGAGTACCACATCGGCGGTGCTGAAAGTCGCTGCGAGCGCATCCCCGATCACATCCCCATCGGGGATGCATTCCTGTCGGGCCACACGCAGCCCGAGCGGGAAAAGTTCCTTACCGAAAAAGGCAAGGTGCGAGTTGATCACGTTGCCGAGCAGCAGCTCGGACCCTGTGTTAATGACTTCGATCCTCACGCGGAGATCTCAGCGCGAAGCTGTCGCTCAGCTTCCAGCCAGTCTCCGTGAGAGGTGCCGGGCAGGCCTTTAGTGAGGCGTTTCTCGGCAATCAAATACGCGCGCACCTGGACCTGGTCAAAGGTCGGAGCAGGCACCTTTTTGGCCGGAGTCTTTTTCACTGCCGACTTCTTGACCGCTGCTTTTTTGGCGACGGCTTTCTTGACCGGAGATTTTTTAACTGCTGGCGTTGCAGCAGTGGTGGCCTTTTCAGTTGCCACCTTCAGTTCTTTCGCAGCTTTTTTCTCCCCGGACTTCGCTTTAGATTTCTTTTTGGATTTTTTCTCTTCGTCTTTCACGTTTCCCCCTTTTGTTAACCCTGATTAAAGGAAAGCTGCGCGGAAAAGAGCAAGAAAAATCAGCTGGTATTTCAGGCCAGCAGTGCGGTCTCTTCGCGGGTGAGGCTATGCAACAGGGGGCTGCCATTGCTGAGACGCTCGAGTTCCTGGATCATTTCAGCACCCATGCGGGCGCACTCACCATCGACGCTGCCGGCGATGTGCGGAGTCATGAGGATATTCGGCAATGCCCAGAGCAGCGAATCGGCAGCAGGCGGCTCGGGATGTGTCACATCCAGAAGCGCCGTAAGATCAGGTCGCTCCTGCATGGCGCGGATAAGGCCATCCTCGTCGATGACAGCACCCCGGGCGGTATTGATCAATGTGCCTCCCTCGGGCATGCTGCGGATCAGGTCGTAGCCGATCAGCTTCTCGGTCTCCGGCAACCAAGGTGTGTGCAATGTTACGCAGGCCGAGGTTGCAAACAATTCGTCGAGCGGCATGAGCGCGACCCCAAGCTCGGTCGCTGCTTCCGCACTGGTGAAGGGATCGTAAGCAGCCACTTTGAGATCGTAGGATTGAAGACGGCCCGCAACCAGCCGCCCGATGGCTCCCAGAGAACAAATGCCGACCTGTGTGCCATACGCGCCGGGGATCGGAGAGACACGCGTCCATGAATTCTGGCGTACGTGATGCCAGACCCGCTTCAGGCTGAGAATCACCGCCGACGCTGCAAATTCCGCCACCGGGATGGCGTTGATTTTCCATGCGCTGCTCACCACGATATTGCGCTCCCAGCATTCCGGCGTGGTGAACCCGCGCACCGAACCGGCACCATAGAGCACCGCTTTTAACTTCGGGCACGCAGCGAGGAAATCCGGTTTCAGAGCGACCATGCCCCAGCCGGACAAAATGACTTCCACCTCTGCCAGGAGATGTTGATTTTCCTGCCAGTTTGCCGCCGTGATGAGGGGCTGCACGAGGTCGTGATTTTTCGCCACACGTTGGCGCAGCGGCTCCGGATAAATGATGTCGAAGGAGTGGTCCGCTAAAAGAAAGGCAACTTTCACGCGCAAAGGATCGTGGCGAAAAGAGAGGATGGACTGTCCGAAAATTACTTCGCCGGCTCTTCGGCGAGCTTTTTATGAACTGCCTCCGTGACTTCGTTGAAGAGCACTTCGTCGCCCTTGAGAACTTCTTTCGCCGCATCCCGGCCCTGGGCGACCTGGTTGCCATTGTAGCTGATCCAGGACCCACGCTTGTCCATCACGCCAAGTTCCAGCGCGAGGTCGAGAAGCGAGCCGGTGTGGGAAATGCCCTCATTGTACATGATGTCAAACTCCGCCTCGGTAAACGGCGCTGCCACTTTGTTTTTGACCACCTTGAGCTTGGTCCGATTGCCGACAACCGTGCCATCGGTCGTTTTGATGGCACCAATGCGGCGGATATCAATACGCACGCTGGAGTAAAATTTCAGCGCTTTACCGCCGGGTGTGGTCTCGGGATTGCCAAACATGACGCCGATTTTCTCGCGGATCTGATTGGTGAAAATGCAGCAAGTGCGGGCCTTGGCAATGAATGACGTCAACTTGCGGAGAGCGGCACTCATGAGGCGGGCTTGAGCGCCTACCGTGGTGTCGCCGATTTCGCCCTCGAGTTCTGCTTTAGTGACCAAGGCGGCTACCGAGTCCAGCACAATCACGTCAAGCGCATTGGAGCGGACCAAAGTTTCGCAAATACGCAATGCCTCCTCACCCGAGCTGGGTTGCGAGACGAGCAGATCGTCCAGATTCACTCCGAGTTTTTTGGAATACTGTGGATCGAGCGCATGCTCGACGTCGATGAAAGCGGCCAGCCCGCCCCGCTTCTGAGCCTGCGCGATGGCGGTGAGAGTGAGGGTGGTTTTACCCGACGATTCCGGCCCGTAAATCTCCACAACACGTCCGCGCGGGAAGCCACCCACGCCGAGCGCACGGTCAATGAGGATGTTGCCGGTCGGGATGACGTCCACATCGACATTGGGTTTCTCACCCAGCCGCATGATGGCACCTTCACCGTAATCTTTAGCAATTTGTTGGATCGCGAGGTCCAGATTTTTATTGCGCGCAGCGTTTGCCTTGTCGTCAGCAGGGGATGTCTCAGGTTTGTCGGATTTTGTGGCCATAAGAAAAAGTGGAAAGGGATATTAAAGGGGACAAGTGCCGATTCGGCAACTCACATCGTGCATCCACCGCAGAATAAAATAGCCGAGGCCCGCAGAGCGCTGATCAACGTCATCCCTGCCAAGCGCCGAAGGCGCATCGACTCCGTGCCCTCTTGTCTATTTCTTAAAAGAAGACGGTTGTGATGCCATGAGCGCTTCGACGAAGCCGGTGTGGTAGGTCCCCACTCTGAAGTTGGAATCCTTCATGATGAGCTTGTGGAATGGGATCGTCGTCTTGATGCCGGTGATCATGTATTCGCCGAGCGCCCGGTTCATGCGGTCAATCGCACTTGCGCGGGTGGAGGCGATGGTGATGAGCTTTGAGATGAGGGAGTCGTAATTCGGTGGGATGGTGTAGCCCGCGTAGGCATGGGAATCGATGCGCACACCCCGTCCGCCCGGCGCATAATAGAGCTCGAGCTTACCAGGACTGGGCTGGAAATTATTAAAAGGATCCTCGGCATTGATGCGGCACTGGATGGCGTGCTGGTATGGCTTGGCATCAATGAATCTCGGGGAAAGGGGAAGCCCGGAGGCCACGCGGATCTGCTCTTTCACAAGGTCGAGACCGTAGGCTTCCTCGGTGACGGTGTGC